>NZ_CASEGO010000043.1:0-21199 GCF_949287625.1 uncultured Brachyspira sp.
AAAGAATACATTCTACTTTAAATTATGATACTCCTATGCTATACTTTAAGAAATTAAGGAATACTTAAATGCAATATGTATGGAACCCGTGCAATTTTTATAAAGTTATATACTATTAAGTTTTTTTATAGCCTCTTCTATAGCTTCCATTTTAGCCTCATATTTGTTGATTTCCTCTATTCGGTTTATACCGTCGCAAGCCTGCCATAATGAAACTAGAGCAACATAATCTTCTGCTCTATCATCTATATTATAATTATCAAAATGATAAGTTATACCTGAAAGAACACACTCAAAATCTGTAATAACAGCATCGTACATCTTTTCAGCTTTTTCAAAATCCTCTATTTCCTCAAAGCATAAAGCAGTCTTTATCATGTCCGGACCAACTAAACCTCTGTAGTTAGACATAACATTGCATGTAATATAGCTTTTATAATACATAACTTCCGCCCTAGATCTGGCATCTCCTGCTATTTCTGAAAAATCTGAAAGAACATCCAATATAGCCCTGTATATAGACGAAGTTATAACTATACTTACTCTATTAATGGCAGCAGAATCTTTAAAGCCTGATACTATATTATGAGATATCTTTGAAATAAGTTCATATATACTTTTTACCAAAATGTTAAGCTCTTCTCTATACCCGCCAAAATAGAAAGCATATATGAATCTTACAAAATCGCCGTATAATAATGCATTATTCGCTGTTAAATTAAAATCTATATTATCTATACCGCTTATATCTTTATTATCAATTAAATTTTTTATAACTTTAATAACACTCCCGTCATCTTCATAATGAAGTTTTGAATTTTCTGAAGTAAATAATTCTATAGCATTTAATTTTCTTTTTCCGCTAAACTCTCTTATATAGGAGTTCAATGTAGATTTAGCTAAAAAAGTATTGCCTACAGATAACGGCTTTAATATATCAGAATATTCACCATTAAATAGCTCATTAACTAGATGTTTTATTTCTTTAGTAGTCATAAAAAATAACCTCATTATTTTTATATATAATAATAGTATAGTAAATAATCATTAAATAATATATACTTTTTATTAATTTTAATATAAAATACACAAAATAAAAACTGATAGGATATATAAATAATGGAACTTTTAGCACCAGCTGGAAATAAAGAAAAATTAGAAGTAGCATATCATTACGGAGCAGACGCTGCATATATAGGCGGAGCATTATTTAATTTAAGACATCAAAGCAAAAATACTACAATAGAAGAACTTGCTGAATGCAGAGAGCTTGCAAAAAAATTAAATAAAAAAATGTATTTAACTTTAAATGCTTTTTTGCATGAATATGATAAAAATAATTTAAAAGAATATCTAAAAGAAATTCAAAACTTAAATATAGATGCTTTCATAGTTTCAGATTTAGGAGTACTAGGAATAGTTAAAGAAATTATACCAGAAGCTAATATTCATATAAGTACTCAGGCTTCTGTAACCAACAGCTATTCATGCAAAATATATGAAAGTCTTGGAGCAAGCAGAATAATACTTGCAAGAGAATTATCACTAGATGAAATAAAAGAAATCAGAGATAATACTGACTTGGAATTAGAAACTTTTGTACATGGTGCAGTGTGTATGTCATACTCTGGAAGATGTTTATTATCAAATTTTCTTAATAACAGAGATGCAAACGGAGGAGAATGCTCACAGGTTTGCAGATGGAATTTCAAAACATACATAGAAGAAAAAACAAGACCGGGCGAGTTTATGGAAATAGAAGAAGGAGAAAATCATTCTACAATATTAAGCAGCAGAGATTTGCAGATGGCTGAATATTTGCATTTGCTCCAGAAAGCTGGTATTGACTCCATAAAAATAGAAGGAAGAATGAAAAGCGTATATTATGTTGCAAATACTGTGAGGGTTTATAGAGTATTATTAGACTTACTTGACAGAATAGGATACGATTCATACCCTGAAGCAATAAAAAAAGAACCTATTGCAAGTTATTTAAAAGAACTTGATACCATAAGCAGAAGAGAAAGCGATACTGGTTTTTATTTCGGAAGAGATAATATCAAGCCTACATTAAAAGGATATTTGAAAGGCAGAAGACTTATGGGCATGATTTCTGATGACACTGAAGAATACGCAAAAATTACAGTATACAACACTATAAAAAATGGTGACAATTTAGTATATATAGGCAAAGATTTTATTAATCATAATGATAACCGATTCAAACTATTTATAAAAACAGAAGATAATGAGTTTGTAGAAGTTGATAATATTAGAAATATAGATAATGCATATATAAAATCAGGGGCTCATGATTTTAAAAAATATGATATTATAACTATAGAAGAAAATTAAAAGAATATTAAAAAAAATATGGTACTTGGTGTAGATTTCGGACGCAAAAAGACTGGCACTGCTTTTATGGATATGAATATAAAAATTCCTTTTCCTTTGCTTCTTATAGAAGAAAGCAATGCAAGAAAAGTTAAGCGTGCTTTGATGGATATAATAGAAGAAAAAAATATTGATACCGTTGTCTTCGGACTTCCTTTATCTGATGAAGGCAAAGAAAGCGAATGGTGTTCTGAGATAAGACGTTTTTCTGAGTTTTTATTAAAAAGCGTCAAAGTAAATGTTGTTTTTGTCGATGAATACGGCACTTCAAAAGAGGCTGATTATATATTAAGAGGAAAAAAAAATAGTGTTAAAAAAAAAGCTAATGATTTGATAGCTGCCGTTTTAATATTAGAAAATTATTTGAACGTTTTAAATATGAATAATAAAAATGATGACTTATAACTATTTACTATTTTTATAATTAAATAGTTATATATTAATAATTAAAAAATATAAGTTTTAAAAATATAACAAAAGGTAATAAAATATGAATCAAAATATAACTAAAAAATATATAACATTATCATCTATAATAGCAGTATTAATAATAATATTAATAGCTGTAATTCTATTAAAAAATAAAGGTTACTCCTTACCTACCCTAAAATCAATAAATTCAAATATATCCGAAATTATTATAAACAGAGGAGCTAATGAAACTATATCAATAAAATATAATGATAATAAATGGACTGTTAATGATAAATATAATGCTGACAATTCATTGATAGAAGCTATGACAAATGCATTAAACATTATTCAGCCTACAGAAATAGTTTCAAGGGGTGATGATGATGCTTTATTAAAATATAAATTATCTGATGATGAAGTATTATCAGTTGAAGCATTTGACAGTTCTTCAAAAAATGTTAGAAATATAAAGTTCGGTATGAAATCAGCATTTGGAAATAGTGTATACGCTAAAATAAATAATGATAAAAATATATATTTGCTTGGAAATACATCTTCTAATCCTAAAGATATATTTGATAAAACAGAAAATGATTTGATAAATAAAACTATTTCAAAAATAAAAAATGATGATATAGAAAATATAACTATAGAATATAATAATAATGCATATACTTTAGAAAAGCCTAAAGATAATACAAACAATGTATGGATTAAAACTTGGAATAATGCAGAAGTAAAAGCTAATGATGTTTATACAAGCGTATTTACATTGGCTAATTTAAATGCTGACGGATTAATAACTAATGAAAATATAAATAAAAATAATACGCTATATAAAATCAATATAAAAACTTCTGACAACAACAATAAAACATACGAAATATTAAACAAACTAGATGACAATAATTATGAAATAGTTAATACTGATGATAATAACAGATATTATATGACAGAAAATTCATTTAATACTTTTATAGAGGCGATTAATTACATAACCAAATAATTATTTAAAAAAATTTAAGAAAATAAAAATATTTAAAAGATATTGATAATTTATAATAAAGGCTTTGCGGTGCAGAGCCTTATTTTTTATATAAATTACATAGTGAAAGACTCGCCCAAATATACTTTACGTGCTAATGGGTTATTAACTATCTCTTCAGGAGTACCTTTTACTAATATCTGACCATTACCCATAATATATGCTCTGTCTGTAATTCTCAAAGTTTCACGTACATTGTGGTCAGTAATTAATATTCCAAGACCTTTATCTTTAAGAGAAGCTATAATATTTTGTATATCTATAACAGCAATAGGGTCAACTCCTGCAAAAGGCTCATCTAATAATATAAACTTAGGATTAACAGTTAACGCCCTTGCTATCTCGCATCTTCGCCTTTCGCCTCCAGAAAGAGTATATCCGTTTTGTTTTCTAACATGAGTTATATTAAACTCTTCAAGAAGCATATCTGTTATATCCATTCTATCCTTTGCAGATAACGCTTTATTATATTCAAGTATTGAAAGTAAATTATCTTCTACCGACATCTTACGGAAAATAGAAGCCTCCTGAGGAAGATATCCTATTCCAAGTGTAGCTCTCTGATGCATATGAAGATTCGTAATATCCAAATCATTCAAATATACATTTCCCGCAGTAGCTTTAACAAAACCTACTGTAATGTAAAAGCTAGTAGTTTTACCAGCACCATTAGGTCCTAAAAGCCCTACTACTTCTCCTTGTTTTACACTATAAGAAATATCGCCTATTATTTTTCTTTTACCGTAATATTTTGTAAGATTGACAGCACGTATCTCATAGGGATTTGATTTATCATAATTAAAGAAATTTTCTGCTGTTATTGGATTTGCAGAGGGTATATTACTGACATCATCTTTTTTTTTGAAAATATTTAAAAATTTACCAAGCATATACCCTCTCTATTTTATTTTTTATTATAAAATTATAAATTTACACTTGCGCCATGTTTTTCAGCATCCAAATTACCAATAGCTTTATCAAATGTATATAAATTTCTGCCTTTTAAATCACCCAAGATTTTTATTTTATCAAGAATATCATTAAATAATTCCTGTTCTTCAAGCTGTTCTTGTATAAACCAATCTAAGAATCTTAAAGTAATATAATCTTTTTTATCAAAAGAATGTCCTACAAGTTCATTTATACATGAAGTAATATATTCTTCATGTTTAACTACTGTTTCAAATAAATCTTCTACTGATTTAAAATCATTCTGAGGAGCATGCATTTCTCCTATAGTAGCCTGACCTCCCACTTTGTTAATAAAATCTCTAAACTTTTCAAAATGTTCTAATTCTTCTCTGTAATGACCATATAAAAATTTACTGCATCCTTTAAGTCCTTGTTTATCACACCAGCTAGCCATATTAAAATAAAGACTTGCTGAATACAATTCTTTATTTAATTGAACATTTAATGCTTTAATTGTTTCTTCATTATTAATTATAGACATAATAAAAACTCCTTTTAAATATATATTTTATAGCCTTTTTATTTTATATTAATGTATTAATCTTTACAATACTAAAAATGAATGAAAGATTAATAATATATTTTTACATTATAACATATTTTCTAAAAATATCATGTGTTAATAATTTTTATAATATTATAAATTCATTTTTTTATTAATAAAGCACTTGCAGAAAAATAAAAAAAGTATATAATAAACTGCGTAATAGAAAATCGAGTGGTTTATTTGATTGCTATTGCATCCATTTTGGTAAAATTATTTTGACCTTAACCTTCACAAAAGGGGAAAAGAGGCCATACGGACAGCCGGGTCAAAAGCCGATTTGCGATTCAATCGTGTTAAATTATTTATAAGGAATAAACGTACTTGTGAATGATCAACATGAGCAGTAAAAGTATAAATTACTGTATAGGCTCAAATAAACTAAAAAATAGTTAAAGATCTAATCAAGTACAATTATTTATCTTTATGTAAGGAAACTTATGTTAGAAAAATAATTGTATTTTTTTATATAAGATTTCCTTCTGCACAAGATGTGAGGAGGATTTTTATGCCGGACAAGATTAAACTATACGGGTTTAATAATCTTACAAAAAGTTTAAGTTTCAATATCTACGATGTCTGCTACGCAAAAACAGAACCAGAACAAAGAAAGTATATAGATTATATTGATGAGCAGTATAACTCTAAAAGATTAACTGAAATACTTTGCAATGTAACTGACTTAATAGGGGCTCATATACTAAACATATCAAAACAGGATTATGACCCTCAAGGTGCAAGCGTAACTATACTAATTTCAGAAGAGCCTTTAAATGATACTGTGCTTGATGAAACATGCAATAAAGGCAATATCGCATTTGTAGAAAAAGAAACAGTATGTGCACATTTAGATAAAAGCCATATAACAGTACATACATACCCAGAGTATCACCCAAATAAAAGCATATCATCATTCAGAGTTGATATTGATGTGTCTACTTGCGGTAAAATATCCCCTCTTAAAACTCTTAATTATTTAATACAATGCTTTGATTCTGATATAATATCAATAGACTATAGAGTTAGAGGATTTACACGTACAATAGACGGAAAAAAATGCTTTATAGATCATAAAATAACAAGTATACAGGATTATATAAGCGAAGAAATTCAAGAAAGATACGATGCCCATGACATAAATATATATAGTGCAAATATATTTCATACTATGATGATAATTAAAGAACTTAATCTCAGTAATTATCTCTTTGGAAAAGATGTTAATGAGTTTACTCCAAAGGAAAGACTTAAAATATCTAATGATCTTCGTCAGGAAATGATAGAAATATATTCAGGAAGCAATGTATACGATAATGAATAGACAAGAGAGAACCCCTATTGTTGAAGCATTAAAACAATACAGAAAAAAAAGAATAGTAAGTTTCGATGTACCAGGTCATAAGCAGGGAAAAAGCACAAAAGTTTTAATAGATGTACTTGGAGAAAAATGCGTTCAAATAGATTATAATTCATCAAAGCCTTTAGACAATGCCACTCACCCTATAGGAGTTATAAAAGAAGCTCAGGAATTAATGGCGGAAGCATTTAAAGCTAAAGAATCATTTTTTATGGTTGGCGGTACTACTTCTGCTGTTCAGGCTATGATATTTACTGCATGCAAATATGGAGATAAAATAATACTCCCTAGAAATGTTCATAAAAGTGCTATTAATGCTCTTGTTTTATGCGGTGCTGTACCTATATATGTAAATCCTGGGGTAAATAAGGAATTGGGTATATCTTTGGGAATGTCTGTAGAGGATATAAAAAATGCAGTAGAAAAAAACCCAGATGCTAAAGCTATATTCGTTAATAACCCTACCTACTACGGAATATGCTCTGACTTAAAAAAAATAGTAGAATTAGCTCATAAAAATAATATGCTTGTTTTAGCAGATGAAGCACATGGCACACATTTTTATTTTGGTGATAATCTTCCAATAAGTGCTATGGAAGCAGGTGCTGATATGAGCTGTGTAAGTCTTCATAAAACAGGAGGATCTCTCACCCAATCATCAGCACTTTTAATAAATAATAATGTTAATGGAAATCATGTAAGACAGATAATTAATCTTACTATGACTACAAGCCCTAACTATATACTTATGAGCAGTTTGGATATAGCAAGAAGCGAATTAGCTATTAACGGTAAAGAAATTTTTAAAACTGTTATCAATATGGCCAACTATGCCAGAAAAGAAATTAATAAAATAGGCGACTATTATGCATTTGGTGAAGAGATAATAAACAATGATGATGTATATTCTTTTGACAATACAAAACTATGCATACATACTAGAAAAATAGGTCTTGCTGGAATTGAAGTATATGATAAACTGCGTGATGAATACAATATACAAATAGAGTTCGGAGATATAGGAAATATTCTAGCTATAATATCAGTAGGCGACAGAACTCTTGAGCTTGAAAGACTTATAGCAGCATTGGCAGAATTAAAAAGAAAGTATAAAAAAGATTATACTCATTTATTTGATCATGAATATATTAATCCAATAGTAAAATACAGTCCTCAAAAAGCCTTTTATAGTAATAAGCATTCTGTAAAATTAGATAATTCCATAGGCAAAACTTCAGCAGAGTTTGTAATGGCATATCCTCCTGGTATACCTATAATAGCACCTGGTGAAGAGATAACTCAAGAGATTATAACATACATAAAATATGCAAAAGAAAAAGGCTGTGTAATGCAAGGCACAGAAGATATAGAATTAAATAATATACAAGTAATGGAGGAATAAAATGGAACTTTGGTATACAGAAAATCATACTGAGGAATCAAAATTTTCAATTAAAGTAGAAAAACAATTATATTCAGCACAGACTAATTTTCAAAGAATAGATGTATTTGAATCAAAAGAATTCGGTAAGTTCTTTACACTAGACGGACTTATTATGGTAACAGAAAAAGATGAGTTTATTTATCATGACATGATAGTACATATTCCAATGGCAAGTAATAGCAATATAAAAAATGTACTTGTAATAGGAGGCGGAGACGGAGGCACTGTAAGAGAATTAACACGCTACAAAACTATAGAAAAAATTGATATGGTAGAAATAGATGAACAAGTTGTAGAAACATGCAAAAAATATTTTCCATCAACAACATCTGGATTAAGCGATAAAAGAGTAAGTTTATATTTTCAAGACGGATTAAAGTTTGTAAGAGATGCTAAAGAAGGCGAATATGATTTAATAATAGTAGATTCCACAGATCCATTCGGACCTGGTGAAGGACTATTTACAAGAGAGTTTTACGGAAATTGTCATAAGGCATTAAGTAAAGACGGCATACTCGTAAATCAGCATGAATGTCCTTATTACAGCGATTATGCCTACAATATGCAAAGAGCTCACAGAAATATATACGAGACATTTAATATAGCTAAAGTGTATCAGGCTCATATACCAACCTACCCTAGCGGACATTGGCTTTTCGGATTTGCCTCAAAAACTATAGATCCTATAAAAGACCTCAAAGAAGAAGAGTGGCTTAAACATAATTTGGACACAAAATATTATAATCTTGATATACATAAAGGCTGTTTTGCTTTGCCTACTTATGTAAAAAAATTATTGGAGCAGTCTCATCATGAATAATCAGCCTAATATATTTATGGCATTGGATTCTAGTTTTGAAGAAAGTGATATAGTGGTATTCGGTGCTCCTTATGACGGAACTGTCAGCTACAGACCTGGTACAAGATTTGCACCTCAATCTATAAGACAAGAATCTTTCGGTATAGAAACTTATTCACCGTATCAGGAAAAAGATTTGGAAGACTTGAAAGTTTTTGATTACGGAGATTTGGAGTTTCCTATGGGAAACAGAGAGAAAGCTCTTGACATCATATATCAAACTTCTAAAAAAATTGTAGAAAGCAGCAAAATACCTTTTATGATTGGCGGTGAGCATTTAGTAACCTTGCCTGCATTTAAGGCGGTATTTGAAAAATATAATGACATAATTTTAATACAATTTGATGCCCATGCAGATTTAAGAGAAGATTATTTAGGAGAAGGTTTAAGTCATGCTTGTGTTATGCAGAGATGTTATCAGCTTATGAAAAGTAAAGAGCTGTATCAATTCGGCATAAGGTCTATGACTAAAGAAGAACATGAATTTGCTAAAAAACATACTATATTAGAAAAGTTTTCAGCAAATACTGTATTAGAGGCAAAAGAAAAAATAAAAGATAAACCAGTATATATTACAATAGACCTTGATGTATTAGATCCTTCAATATTTTCAGGTACTGGAACTCCAGAGGCAGGAGGTCTTACTTACAAGGAACTTCAGAAAGCTATACTTGATATGAGAGGATTAAATATAGTAGGTGCTGATGTTAATGAACTTTCTCCAGATTATGACAGCAGCAAAGTATCAACTATAACTGCATGCAAGGTTATAAGAGAAATGCTTATGATAATATGATTATAATAATTGGGTATATTAATTAATGTTTAATATACCCATTTTATTAAATATTTATGAATTATGTTCTTTAGAATCTAAATTACCTACATACTTATCAAATGTATAAAGATTTCTTCCTTGCAAATCTCCTAAAATCTTTATTTTTTTGATAATATCATTAAATAATTCTTCCTCTTCTAATTGCTCTTCAACAAACCATTCTAAAAACTTTAATGTAACATAATCTTTGTTATCAATAGCTATGCCAACTAATTTATTAATACAGGAAGTAATATACTCTTCATGCTTAACAACTTTTTCAAAAAGCTCTACTGCATTATTAAAACTGAACTCTGGAGCTTTCATCTCTCCCATTATAGCCTGTCCGCCAGCCTTATTTATAAACTCTCTAAACTTCTCCAAATGTGTATGCTCTTCAGCTGAGTGATTATATAAAAAAGCACTGCATCCTTTTAAACCTTCTTTTTCGCACCAGCCAGCCATATTAAAATACAAATTAGCTGAATAATGCTCTAAATTTAAATGTTCATTTAGTAATTTTACTGTTTCTTCTTTTATTATTGACATATAAAAACTCCATTTTTTAGATTTTACTAACATTATGTTATAGTATTATAACATTTATTACAATACTATAACAATAAATAAAGCCATATTTTTTAGGATTTTTGTAAATATTATTATATAGATTAAAACATTTATAACAAATTTTTCATACAAATAGGTATTAAAAACTTGTTACAAATAAAGAATTATTTATTAGAATTACACTTTATAAAAACTACTGTAATAATGTCAAAGCATTCTGAGGCATATTATTAGAATGAATAAGCATAGCCAAAGCCGATTGAGATTTTATAGAGCTTATTGTTTCATAAATAGAAGCCTCTGCTATATCCTTATCCATTTTTTTACTTCCATAAGAAACCATATTTTCATAATAAGTCATAAGTCCATGCGTATACTCATCAAATCTGTTCTGATAGGCCCCTAAATCTGCTCTTTGTTTTATAACATATTTAATAGCCTCATCTATTACACCTATACTTTTATTTGCATTGCTTACAGAAGAAACAGAAATATAATCATTAAGTTCATTTTTTAATTTTAAAGAATTCGCTGTAATTGCAGCAATATAAACTCTTTTTCTTTGATACCTTCCAGCTCCTATATGAATCCACATACTTGCTGAAGCATTGTCGGAGTTTGCAAATCTTCCTGTAAATATTTTTAAAGTATTAAATTGTGCCTGACTTGCTATTTTATCTATTTCATCTATCAAACCTGATACTTATGCCTGCATATATAATCTATCAGTATTACTGTATACACCATTTGAAGCTTTTATAGATAATTCTCTTATACGCTGAAGTATACTCATAGTTTCTTCTATATAGCCGTCAGCAGTTTGAATAAATGATATTCCGTCCTGAGTATTTTTTTCTGCACGCATTAAATATCTGGCCTGTACAAGCTGTCCTTTTTCGCTTGCAAATAATTTTGGAAATTTTTTTCTGCTGTCATTTGCATTAACTTTCAAAAACCTATTCGCTCTTATAGCATTCACATTATTAGTTATTATCATAAATTACTCCAATAACTATCCCCCACAACCCACAATAAAAATTATAACGCATTAAAAATATTTTGCAAATTTTCATGCAATTATTCTATTATAAAATTTAGAAAATAATTTATTTTGTATAAAATTACATAAAGTTATCATAATATAATTTATATTTCATAAAATCGGAATTCTTTATAATTGCTGTAATAATTATAAGTAATTATGAAAGGATAAATAAAAAAAATATACAATAATCAAAAATCATTATAAAAATATAAAACAAAACATACATAATTAACTCATATAATATTTAACTACAATAAATACTAAAATAAATCAGTAATCCTAAAATCCAAAATTATAAATACCAAAAAAGTATAAACAAATCTACTGCTGATTTCTTTTTTATTTTCACTCTTTTTAAAATCAATAGTGATATCTACTGGTTCATCATATTCTATATCTGCATCGGCTTTCGCAGATATTGTAAAAATATCTCCGTCATTTGCAGGAAATGTATATGTTATAGTATCATTATATCCCAATACATCATTTGTATACATATCATATCTTTTAGCAAATGCCTTAAAAGCTCCATAACTTGCTTCTATATTTTTTACCTTTTTAATTTCTTTTTTCAAATTCTTTTTGTCTAATTTTATAAGTGTTAATTGATTTATTGACTGTGCTAATTCATAATCCTCAAGCTGTTTTCTCCATTTATCTATAGTTTTATTATCCATTTCTACAGGAGTTGACAAAGCTATAAAATTATCAGAATTAATCTTTACTTTTTCTTCATCACAATTTGAATAACTTCCATCATTTGAATATCTAAAAGTTGTTATAATTTTTTTATCTTTATCATACAGATTCCATATCAAAGAAGATGCAAATTTATTCATTAAATAATTATCAATAAAAACTTCTTTAAATAAATCATAGCTGAATATATCCCCATCTATTAATATAATACTTAAAAGATCAGAATTATGATTAACAAACTTTGGTATTTCTTTTCTTAATTCTTTGATTTCTTCTTTTAATTTTTCATCAAAATTTTTAGGTACTTTTTTTACTTCTTTATTATTTTTTATATCAAACAAAGTTAAACTATAATCATTATTAACAATTAATTTATAATCATCATTTAATATTTTTTCACCTTGAAAATTAAATCCGTAATTAGGTGTACATCTTAATCTAAACTCACTATAACCGATATTCATTTTTTCAAGTAATTCATTAATCATTTTCCCAGCTTCTTTGCGAACTCCGGCATTCTTTGTAGTTATATATATTTCATATAATAAGCTCTGGGCATATCTGCTTTCTATATTGAATTTTATCATTATAAGGAAAACTTTTGAATCAATACCTAATAATATTAATTCAGATATCTCTTTTAAAGCTTCATCTCCTCCGTACATAGCATAAATAAAACCTGCAATCTCTGTGTTTTGATTTTCTAAATAAATTTCTCTAATGAACTTTAAAAATGATTCAAAGTCAAGCAAGTTAACTATATTATCAATTTTTTCTAATCTGTTAACCATTCTTTTTAAAGATAAATACTCTGAATATATATACTTTATCACTGTAATATTTACTTCTCTTGATTTATCTTTTATTAGTACATGGCAATCTTTTATAAAGTCAAGTTTTTTATCTTCTTTTTTAGCATTATATTTTTTTTCAGCATACTTTTCTGCTTTTTCTATAGTTTTGAAATTATAATCTTTTGTAACAAATAAAAGCTCCTTAGAAAAATCACTTTCAATTCTTTTTCTTAATCTTACAATTCTTTTATTTTTATCTTTTGCAATAAGATTATATATTTCTTTGACATTAAATTTTGTTATAGTTATATAATCTTCTTTAGGATAAAATGCCTGCATATATACTTTAAGTCTTGTATGTAATTTATCTTCATCATCGCAAAAAGTACCAACTTCTTCTAAATTATCTAAATTCCAATTTTCTAAAGACTCATAATGATCAAACTTACACGCAAATCTAAATAGTCCAGCAGCGGTGATTAGTTTTTGTGTATCCCATTTATCAAGAGGCTGATTAAAACTTTGAGCCATATAAAACATCATATCCATATTTTCTACATTAGACACATTCCAACTATTTAAAGGCTGATCAAATTTCATACATGAGAAAAATGTCTTTTCCATATTTACAACATTAGAAGTGTCCCATTTATCAAAAGGCTGATTTAATTTTTCGCATTGCCTAAACAAAGAATCCATATTTGTAACATTAGAAACGTCCCAATCATTAAGATTCTGATTAAAAACATCACAATATGCAAACATACTTGATAAATCTTTAACTTTAGAAGTATTCCATTTATTTAAAGGCTTATTAAAAACTTTTGCCTGCAAAAACATAAATGACATATCGGAAACATTAGAAGTGTCCCACTTATCTAAAGGCTGATTAAAATTAGAACAATGAGCAAACATATTATTCATACTTTTAACTTTAGATACATTCCAATTACTTAAATCAGGATTAAAATCTATATTTGAATATCTTACCAACGCATTATAGCCCATATATGCAAACATCATATCCATATTTGTAACATTAGAAACGTCCCAATCTTCTATGCCTTCAAAATCTTTTCTCTTACTTTCATAAAAAAGCTTACTCATATCTGTTATAAGACTTGTATCAATATAACAAAGTTTTATACCGTCAGTAAATACTAATTCCTTTAATTCTTTTTTTGTTTCAGGCTTGTATTTCCTCATAAATTTACTCCTACGTAGTAATTTACATAACTTTAATATAGTTAGTATAATATATGTTATATAATTTTTCTACACTAGAGAATAATTTTATTTATAATACTATTTTATAAAATAGCTGCTTAAATAATTAGTACAAAATTCTAAATGTTATATTTTTAGATACAAAAAATTAATCATAGTTTTTCATGCATATAAAAAATAAATATGCTATAGTTATTTCTTATACAAAATATAAAAAATAACTATAGCATAAAAATATCTCATTAAATAAATATAAGTTCACAACTTTTTTATTTCTTCTAAACTCAATCCTGTTAATTCACTAATAAGATTAATATCCATGTTTTTCTTTTTCATATTTTTGGCTAATGAGTATTTTTCTTTTTCCATACCTTTTTCCATACCTTTTTCCATACCTTTCTCTATACCCTCTTTTATACCTTCTTCCTTTCCTAATCTTCTTTCCTCATCAAGCATTATCTGATTACCATATAAATAAGCCTCTTTTTTCTCATATTCCATCATCATTAATCTGCTTTTTACAAAATTATTATATTTTTTTTGTACTTCTTCCATTATAGGTTTTTCTTTTACTATTTCGGACATAGATGCCTCCAAATTTTTGCTTGTAAATATTTTTAGCCAATAATTTAAATCTTTAGATAATACATTTTTCTTAAATTTTTTTAACTCTATTATATGTATCTGCAGATGATCCGTTAAAAGTTTTTTATTATTCATCTCATAAAGCATATAACAGGAATGTATATTTTTTGTTTTATCTAAATTGAAATTGAGAAGATTAATACTTATTACAGGAGTAAGCTCATCATATCTTTCACCATGCTTCAATAATTTACTGTAATTAGCTGCCCAATAATAAAGTATGCGTTCTGGAAATCTAGAATTACCTTGTAATTGTATCTCTATTATAACAACTGAACCATTTTGAGTAATACACTTAACATCAACGATCGTTTCTTTTAAATTTTTATTTTTTTTCAAGTTAAATGGAGTAAGTATTTCTACAGAACGAAAAGTCTTCATATTAGCATTAATCATTATAGAATTGATAAAATCTAAAAGTATAGACTCACTGCTGCCTTTATCAGTAAATAGGTAGCGTATAAAATAATCATTCAAAGGATTAAAATATTTTATTTGTTTAGTATTTGATTTCTTTTCCATATGTAAATTATACTAAAAAATATTAAGTTTGTCAAAACTAAATTATTTTTTAATCTATACAAATAATTTTAATTCTATCTTATTTATTAGAATTTTACTTAATCAAAATAAATCCGTAAGTCTAAAATCCCAAATTATTAATACTAATAAAGTATAAACAAATCTTTTACTTATTTCTTTTTTGTTTTCATTCTTTTTAAAATCAATAGCAATGTTTATTTGCTCATCATATTCTCCCTGAATTTTTGAAGTCATAGTCAAAATATCTCCGTAATTTGATGTAAAGGAGTATGTTACGATACCATCATATGCAATTACATCACTAATATGCATTTCATATTTTTTAGTAAAATACTTAAAAGCACTATAACTTACTTTTATATTTTTTATTTTATTTATTTCTTTTTCCAAATTATCTTTATCTAACTTTATGACAGTTAATTGATTTATTGGCTGTACTATTTCATAATCTTCAAGCTGTTTTCTCCATTTATTCATAGTGTCATCGTCCATTTCTATAGGACTTGCTAAACTTATAAAACTATTATCA
Source organism: uncultured Brachyspira sp. (assembly GCF_949287625.1). Classification (GTDB taxonomy): domain Bacteria; phylum Spirochaetota; class Brachyspiria; order Brachyspirales; family Brachyspiraceae; genus Brachyspira. The sequence goes on from NZ_CASEGO010000043.1 coordinate 15,899, forward strand.
TCAATTTTTACTTCTTCATCTTCACAGTTTGAATAACTTCCATCACCTGAATATCTGAAAGTTGTTATAAATAAATTATCTTTGCCGTATAGATTCCATATCATAGATAATGAAAATTTATTCATCATAACATTATCAATAAAAATATCTTTGAATATATCATAACTATATTTATTACCATTTATTAATGTAATTGCTAAAAGATTAGAATTATTTTTAATAAAATTTTTTATTTCTTTTCTTAATCCATTTATTTCTTTTTTTAACTTTTCATCAATATTTTTAGGAATCTTTTTTAATTCTTTATGATTTTTTATATCAAAAAGACACAAAGAATAATCACTATTCAAAATTAATTTATAATCTTCATTTAATACTCTTTCACCTTTGAAATTAAATCCAAAATCAAGAGCATATCTTAATCTAAATTCAGCATAATCAATATTCATTATTTCAAGTAATTCATTAATTATTCTTTTTGCTTCTTCTCTAACTTCTGTTTTCTTTGTATTTGTATATATTTGATATAATAATTTAAGTGCATATTTACTTTGATTATTTAATTTAATTATTATAAGTAAAAGTTTTGTATCATGTGCTTTTTTATATATATTTTTTAAAGCTTCATCTCCTCCGTATAAACAATAAATAAAAGCAGCAGTTTCTTTATTAGTTTCATCATAAATATTTTTAATAAACTTTATAAACGATTCTTTATCAAGTAAATTAACTATATTATCAATCTGCGTTAATCTTTTAATATCTCTTTTAAGAAATAAATATTCCAAATATATATACTTTATAACATTAATATTAACTTCTCTTGATTTATCTTTTATTAAAACTCTACAATCATTTATAAAGCTCACTTTTTTATCATCTTTTTTATTATAATTATTTTCAATATACTTTTCTGCTTCTTCTATAGTTTTGAAATTATAATTTTCTGTAACATATGAAAGTTCTTCACTAAACTCGCTTTCTAATCTCTTTTTTAATACTGCAACTTTTTTATTAGTATCTTCTGAAATAAAATCGTATATTTCTTTGACATTATCTTTTGTGATAGTTAAATAATTTTGATAAGAACCATAAAATGCCTGAAGATATGTCCTAATTCTCAAAGGCAATTTTTCTTTATCATCGCATAATTCATTCATATTTAATATTTTATTTAAATTCCAATTTGCTAATGAATCATAACAATCATAGCTTTTAGCATACTTAAACATCGAGTCAATTTTTTTTAAGTTTTTTGTATCCCATTTATTAAGAGGCTTATTAAATGAAACAGCAGCACAAAACATAGTTTCCATATTTTTTACATTGTATACATTCCAACTATTTAAAGGCTGATTAAAAGCTTCACATTGTACAAACATCTCATGCATGTTTTCAACATTTGAAGTATCCCATTTATAAAGCGGCTGATTAAATTTATAAGCTCTTCTAAATGTACCTTCCATAGTTTTTACATTAGATACGTCCCAATCATTAAGAGGCTGATTAAAAACTTCACACTCGCAAAACATATAACTTAAATCTTCAACTTTACTAACATTCCAATTATTTATGTTTTGATTAAATTTTTTAGCATAATTAAACATAAAGCTCATACTCTTAACATTAGAAGTATTCCATTTATACAAAGGCTGATTAAATTTTATAGCTGCCTGAAACATGCCGCTCATATTTTTTACTTTAGATACATTCCAGTTATTTAAAGTATGATTAAAATCCATTGCCCAAAAAAACATAAATGACATATCCTCAACATTAGAAGTATCCCAATCTTCTATTCCTTCAAAATCTTTTCTTTCACTTTTATGAAAAAGATAACTCATATCTGTAATAAGGCTTGTATCAACACAATCAAGTTTTATACCGCCTGTAAATACTAATTTTTTTAATTCTTCTTTTGTTGCTGGTTTGTATTTCTTCATAATGTAATCAAAATTAATTATGTATATTTATTGTTTTTAGAGCATGCATAAACATATGATGCCTACTCTATAAGATAATTAAAATAAATCTGTAAGTCTAAAATCCCAAATCATTAATACTAACAAAGTATAAACAAATCTTTTACTTACCTCATCACCATTTTCATTATCAAAATAAATATTAATTTTTACTCTGTCATGAAAATCAGTATTGGAATCAACATCCGCATCTATAGTAAAAGTATCTCCATTCTTTGTTTTTAAAGAATAACTTGAAACAACATCATATCCTATATATTCAGCATACATTTCATATCTCGAACCGAAAGCCTTGAAAGTACCATAAGCTATTTCTGAATTATCTATTTTTTCTAATTCGCTTTTCAAATTATCTTTATCTAATTTTATAACTGTTAATTGCTGTAAAGGCTGTGCTATTTCATAATCTTCAAGCTGTTTTCTCCATTTATTTATAGTATCATCGTCCATTTCTACAGGGCTAGCCAAACTCACAAAAGTATTATCATCAATTTTTACTTCTTCATCTTTACAGTTTGAATAACTTCCGTCACCTGAATATCTGAAAGTTGTTATGAAATTATAATCTTTATCATACAGATTCCATATCAAAGATGAAGCAAATCTATTCATCATAGCATTATCAATAAAAATCTCTTTGAATATATCATAACCGTATTTCTCTCCGCTTGCTAATAAAACAGCTAAAAGATAAGAAGTATCTTTCATAAAGGAAGGAATTTCTTTTCTTAATTTTGTTACCTCTTCTTTTAAATCTTCATCAAAGTTTTGAGGAATCTTTTTTAATTCTTTATTATTTTTTATATCAAAAAGCCTCAAAGAATAATCACTATTCAAAATTAATTTATAATTTTTATTCAACACTTTTTCACCTTTAGAATTAAATCCGAAATCAGATGAATATCTTAATTGGAACTCGTTATAGCTAATATCCATTTTTTTCATCACTTCTTCAATTAAATTATAAGCTTCATAACGTACTTCAGATTTTTTTGTATTTGAATATATTTCATATAATAATCTAAGTGCATATTTACTTTCTATATTTAATTTAATTATTAAAAGCGAGAGTTTTGTGTCATGTTCTTTTTTATATATATTTTTTACAGCATCATCTCCTCCGTATAAACAATAAATAAAAGCAGCTGTTTCTTTATTAGTTTCATCATAGATATTTTTAGCAAAATTTACAAATGATTCTTTATCAAGTAAATTAACGATATTGTCAACCTGCATTAATTTTTTTACATCTCTTTTAAGCAGCAAATATTCCAAATATATATATTTTAAAACTTTATTTGCAACTTCTCTCGATTTATCTTTTATTAAAACCTTATAATCATTTATAAAGCTTACTTTCTTATCATCTTTTTTATTATAATTATCTTCAACATACTTTTCTGCTTCTTCTATAGTTTTGAAATTATAATTATCAGTAACAGATGAAAGCTCTTCACTAAACTCGCTTTCTAATCTCTTTTTTAATGACAAGATTTTTTTATTTGTGTCTTTTGATATTAAATCATATACTTCTTTGACATTATCTTTTGTAATAGTTAAATAATCTTTGTAAGAACCATAAAAAGCCTGAAGATACGCTTTGATTTTTAAAGGCAGTTCTTCATACCTGCCAAAGCATAAATTACTCATTTCTGATACTTTGTTCAAATCCCAGTTTGATAATGAATCAAAACAATTATAACCTTTAGCAAAGTCAAACATTCCAAACATTGTTTTTAATTTTTTTGTATTCCATTTATCTAAAGGCTGATTAAAAGCTTCAGTACCGCGAAACATAGCTTCCATAGTTTTTACATTGGAAACATTCCAACTATTTAAAGGCTGATTAAATTTTAAACTTTCATTAAACATCTCATTCATATTTTCAACCTTTGAAGTATCCCATTTATCTAAAGGCTGATTGAATTTAAAAGCACTTCTAAACATACCCTCCATAGTTTTTACTTTAGATACGTCCCAATCATTAAGAGGCTGATTAAAATTAACACATATACTAAACATATAACCCATATCTTCAACTTTACTAACATTCCAATTATTTATATTTTGATTAAACGCTTTAGCATAATTAAACATAGCCCTCATAGTTGTAACATTAGAAACATCCCATTTGTCTAAAGGCTGATTAAAACTTTCAGCCACCTGAAACATGCCGCTCATATTTGTTACTTTAGATACATTCCAACTATTTAAAGGCTGATTAAATTTTTTACAATTATCAAACATTCTAAACATATCCTCAACATTAGAAACGTCCCATTTATCTAAAGGCTGATTAAAATCATGACAATAATAAAACATAAAACTCATATGCTTAACTTTGGATACATTCCAATTATTAAGATTACGATTAAACTTAGCTTTAGAACGGCTTTCAAAACTATCATAACTCATATATGCAAACATATATGACATATCCTCAACATTAGAAACGTCCCAATCTTCTATGCCTTCAAAATCTTTTCTGCTGCTTTTATAAAAAAGTTCGCTCATATCAGTAATTAGGCTTGTATCTACATCATAAAGTTTTATTCCGTCAGTATAGACTAATTTTTCTAATTCTTCTTTTGTTTCAGGTTTGTATTTCTTCATATATGCTCCTTAATAAGTTTACATAATTTTAAGTTGTACTTGTAGTATAATATATATTGTGTAAATTTTCTATATAAAAAAATAATTTTATTTTATTAATATAACAGAGTATACTATTTATACCAATATTATAATTTATTTTAAATCGAAAAATAATTATATTTAGATTATTAATTTTTTATTAGGCTTGTTTAAAAACTAAATTAATAAATAGTTATACCTAAACAATTAAATTTTTTACAAATTATAATTTTAGGTATATAATAAGTTCATTAATAACAATTATTTTTCATAATTTATAGTTTTCTGTTTTATGAATTAATTCTTTTAATTCATCATAATAAACATTTTCTAATTTTTCAATAAAATCTTTTAATTTGTGATACTTGATAGATTCTGTATAAACTTCTTTAATATTGCATTCTTCAAGCATAGATAAAAGTTTTTTCTTATGATTTCCTCTAGCAATAAAATAAATATTAAGTATTGATTTTATATTTTTAAAAGAAAAAGCATTCTCAAAAATATTATCAATAACACAAGTTTTATTTATTTCCCAATCCTCTATTGATTGATTAAAACTTTCACAGCCTGAAAAAATGCTATTCATATTTTTTACTTTACTCACATTCCAGTTATTTAAAGGCTGATTAAAATTTTCGGCTCCAAAAAACATGCAGCACATATTTTCAACATTAGAAGTATC
>NZ_CASEGO010000043.1:21208-29270 GCF_949287625.1 uncultured Brachyspira sp.
TTTTTACTTTACTCACATTCCAGTTATTTAAAGGCTGATTAAAATTTTCGGCTCCAAAAAACATGCAGCACATATTTTCAACATTAGAAGTATCCCAATTACATAAGGGTTGATTGAAACTCTTACATTTACAAAACATATTTCCCATATTTTTTACATTAGAAGTATCCCAATTATCTAAGGGCTCATTAAAACTCTCAGCACATTTAAACATGCTGTTCATATCTGTAACATTGGAAATATTCCAATCATTTAAACACTGATTAAATTTTTTACAATTTTCAAACATACTATACATTTTCTTAACATTACTTACATTCCAGTTATTCAATGGCTGATTAAAGTTTTTACAATCGAAAAACATACTATTTATATCTTTAACGTTTAAAACATTCCAATCACCTATATATTGGTTAAATATCTCTGCTCCAAAAAACATACGAGCCATATTTTTAGTATTAGATACATTCCATTTAGATATATCGTTATTAAATTTTCTGCAATTAAAAAATATATCATGCATATCTGTTACATTGTAAGTATCCCAAGTTTCTATACCATTAAATTTTTTTCTTGAAGATTCTTTAAATAAAGAACTCATATCCGTTATTAAACTTGTATCAATGCTTCCGAGATTAATATTTTCATCATCTGCTAATTGTTTTAATTCCTCTTTATTTTTTGGCTTATATTTCTTCATAATCGATAACTATAATTTTATTATATTTTATTAGATGTTTAACTCTAAATGTTTAATAGCCCATTCGCTCATAAGTACAGAAGGCTGATACAATTTTGATTCATCTATTTCAAATTTGCTGTTATGATGAGCTATATTCTTTTCTGTGGCTGTAGAAAATAATATGAAAGCTCCGTTAATTTTATCTAAATAATCGGCAAAATCCTCACCTGCCATAGAAAGCTCATAATGAGAAGCCTTTTTAAAGTTGAGGCTGCTGCATACTTCATCAAGTTCTTTGTATATATCTGCATTATTAATAACAGGAGCTCCGCGCCTTTTTATTATAACTTCTGCTTCTGCCCTATTAGCAGCTGCAATAGAATTAACTACTTCTTTTATTCTTTCAGTTATAAAAACTCTAGTATCTTCGCTGAATGTTCTAAAAGTTCCTTCTATATTAACTTCAGACGGTATTATATTATATTGACTTCCAGCATGAACCATGCATATAGAAATTATTACCGGATCTGTTGCAAGTATCTCTCTGCTTTTAATATTATAGATTGCCTGTATTATTTGGCTTGCTGTTAATATAGGGTCAACAGAAAGATGAGGATAAGCACCATGTGAGCCTTTCCCTATAACCTTTATAAATATTCTGTCATTAGAAGCCATTAAAGCCCCCTCTTTTAATACAAACTCCCCGCTTGGAACATTAGCAGCCAAAGTTCCTATATGAGTACCGACTATTGCATTAACTCCATCAAGCAAACCAGAATTAAGCATATTATGAGCCCCAACAGCCAATTCTTCTGCAGCCTGAAAAACTAATCTTACTGTGCCCTTTATTCTTGATTTATTTTCACTTAAATAATAAGCAGCCCCAAGCAGACATGCGGTATGAGCATCATGTCCGCATGCATGCATATTACCGTTTTTAGAAGCATAATCAAATCCTGTTTCCTCTTCTATAGGCAAAGCATCCATATCTGCTCTAATAGCTGCTATATTTTTTATATTTTTATTATCATTATTTGCTATATCGCATACAAGTCCGCTGTCAATTGAAGACTCTTTATAAGAAAGTCCTAATTCTTTTAATTTATTTATAACATAATTTTTTGTTTGAGGAAGTTCAGTACCAACTTCTGGTATTTTATGCAAATCCCTTCTCATAGAAATAATAATATCATTTAATTTTTTGTAATCCATTTTTTATTAACCCTGCATCATTTATATTTTTTGTTTTTAGTATATTAAGTAATTATTATTAAGTCAATAATTATTACTAATATTATAATTTATAAACTTAAATCTATCATAAATCAATTCTAATTTTTATACCAAACAGGTGTATTATCATTCATAGCTGAACAGTAAAAAGCCATATACATCTTTGCATTTTTTGATAATACCCAAGAATCTAAATTCTGATTAAAACTTTCTGCTACCCAAAACATCCCATCAATATTTTTTACTTTACTAACATTCCAATTATTCAAAGGCTGATTAAAGACTTTCGTAAGCCTAAACATGTTCTCCATATTCGTAACATTAGAAACGTCCCAGTTATTTAAAGGCTGATTAAATTTTAAAGCACGGCAAAACATACTTTTCATATTTTTTACTTTAGACACATCCCAGCAAGATATATCATGATTAAAACTTTGAGCCCCTTCAAACATACTCATCATGTTTTCTACTTTAGATGTATCCCAAGTTTCAATACCGCTGAAATTTCTTAATATAGAATTCTCAAAAATTCCAGACATATCAGTTATAAGACTTGTATCTATTTTATTAAATTTTACTTTTTTCTCTATTAAATCTATTAATTCTTCTTTTGTTTCTGGTTTATATTTTTCTCTAGTCATAATAATATATCCTTAATTTTTTTATAAAATAAAGTATTCTAAACTATTTTTAAATTTTTTATACAAAAATTTGAAATTTATAAAAAAAAATATCAATTTAATAAAAAACCGATAACATTACTATTGACAATAATACTGTTTAGTATATAATGTTTTCAGTAAATAAAAATCAAAAATAGGGGGATTAACTATGAATGAACAATTAGAAGCTATTTACAACAAAATAGTAAAAAGAAATCCTGGAGAAGCAGAATTTCACCAAGCAGTTAAAGAAGTATTAAACACTTTGGAAGTTGTATTAAAGAAAAAACCTCATTATGTTGAACAAAAAATAATTGAGAGAATGTGCGAACCTGAAAGACAAATAATGTTCAGAGTTCCTTGGATGGACGATAAAGGAGAAATACATGTAAACAGAGGATTCCGTGTACAGTTTTCAAGTGTAATAGGACCTTACAAAGGCGGACTTCGTTTTCACCCATCTGTTTATTTAGGAATTATTAAATTTTTAAGTTTTGAGCAAATATTCAAAAATGCTCTTACAGGCTTACCTATAGGCGGCGGTAAAGGCGGTTCTGACTTTGATCCTAAAGGAAAAAGCGATAATGAAGTTATGCGTTTCTGCCAAAGCTTTATGACAGAGCTTCACAGACATATAGGTTATGATATTGATGTACCTGCTGGAGATATAGGAGTTGGCGGAAGAGAAATAGGTTATTTATTCGGACAGTATAAAAGACTTAAAAACAGATTTGAACCAGGTGTATTAACTGGAAAAGGTTTAGGTTACGGCGGTTCTTTGGTACGTACTGAAGCTACTGGTTACGGACTTGTATATTTTACTGACCTTATGCTTAAAACTAACGGCAAAAACGGCTTTGAAGGTAAAAAAGTTGTAGTTTCTGGTTCTGGTAACGTTGCTATATATGCTATGCAGAAAGCTGCTCAATTAGGTGCTAAAGTTATTGCTTGTTCTGACTCTAACGGCGTTATTTATGATGAAAACGGTATTAATTTGGATACTGTTAAACGCTTAAAAGAAGTAGAAAGAAAAAGAATTAAAGAATATACTTCTGCTCACTCTTCTGCTAAATATATAGAAAACGGAAATATTTGGGATGTTGCCTGCGATATTGCTATGCCTTGTGCTACTCAAAATGAACTCAATGCTAAAAGTGCTGAAACATTAGTTAAAAACGGCTGTATCTCTGTTACTGAAGGAGCTAATATGCCAGCTACTCCTGAAGCTGTAGAAATATTCCAAAAAGCTGGTGTATTATTCGCACCAGGAAAAGCTACAAATGCTGGCGGTGTTGCTACTTCTGCTTTGGAAATGCAGCAAAATGCTTCTATGGATAAATGGGATTTTGATTATACTGATAACAAACTTAAAAACATTATGACTAATATACACAATACTTGTTATCAAACTGCTGAAGAATACGGTTGTAAAGGCGACTATTTGAAAGGTGCTAATATAGCTGGATTTGTTAAAGTAGCTGATATAATGATACATTACGGTTTAGTTTAATACTTTATAGTTTTTTGATAATGCTGTTAGTATAAAATTACTGACAGCATTATGTCTTTTAAAATAGTTCTAAAACCAATCTAATATAAACTCATCAAAAGCGAAAAATTAAATAATTACGCCTCTTTAGCCGATGCTATTTTAGTGTAACCCTCCCAAGAAAATACAGCCTTTTCTTTATCATCAGCATACACTTCTTCAACATTGCATATATATAAATAATGATCTCCTGTTTCAATAAATTCTTTTAATTTGCACTGTATTGCAGCAGCACTATGAAGAGGAACTTTTATATTGCTTGTAGGAATATCCTGCATTTCTATTTCAAATTTTGATATTTTATCAATATCTCTTCCGCTATGCATACCGCATTTCATAACTATTTCTTTAATATTCTCACTTGGAATTGTAATTATAGCTTTTTTATTTTCTCTAACTAATTCACCGCTGTATGAACTTTTAGCCATAGCATAAGCTATCATATTTGGATTATAAGATAAATAAGTATACCAAGATACTGTCGCTAGGTTTGTACTGCCATCAGGTTTTTCAGTACATACTATTGCAACAGGATTTGGAGAAGTAATTTTTGAGGCTTTAGGTAAATTTATTTTTTCCATGAAATACTCCTTATTAAAAATATTTAAAATTATAATAACTTCATCATAAAAAACAAGTACGAACAAAAAAGTGAGAAACTAACTTTTAGTAAAGCTATCAATGAAGTATAAGATAAAACTAAAGACAATTTACTAATCAGAAATGTTAATAAATTACACATAACATATAAGGTATTTTAAAAATTATTTTAATAGTTTGTTTAAAAAAATGCAGTTAGTATTAAACATCACTAACTGCATTAATTTATTGATAATATTTGAACTAATTAATATCTTCATTAAAAGTTTTTATAATATCTGAATACTGTCTGAACTTGAGAAGTCTAAATTTATAATTATAATTCTTTAATACTTCTTGAGCTCTCTTTATAAACTCATCTTGATTGTATAAAAGCAAGTCTATATATCCGCCAATTACACCAAATGCATTACCCAATACTATACCTATTTCTTTACCGCTTCCCTTTTCTCCCATAATACTCTCAAGCTCATCTGTAATTTTATTTCTTTCATCAAGAAGTTTTTTATTTATATTTTCATCATTAAAATCATTCTCTTTATTATCTGCAAATACATAGGCTAAATATACAGCCCTTGCCCCCATTTTTGAAATATTAACAACCGCATCTATATTATAATTAGCATAATCACTAATAAGCTCCATATAACAAGTATTTCCAATGAATATATCTTCTCTAAAGAAATTATTATCTGTAGGTTTACATTCATAAACTGTATATCTATTTATAGGGTCTAGAATAATATCCTTATTTTTATTTTTTAGAGTATCTATTATAAAGTCATAAAGTTTTGTAAGCTCTATCATGTTATCAAGTTTTTTATCACTTTTTTCAACATTTCCTAATAAGTATAATTTTAATATATTCTCACCTACTGCATGTTCAAGCATTACATAAAAAGCATTATACGCATAATCTTCTTTTAACTCATTTAATTTTTTATTATAGAATTTCAAATTAAAAAAATTAGTATTATCATCATATTCAGCGTATACTAAAATTTCTTTAAAGCTTAAATCTTTATTATACATTTTAAAATTAGAATTAGTTATATCTTGTTTTGGCATATAAGGAGAAAATTTCCATTTGCTTTTTAATTTCTCAGGCATAGCGGCTACTATTCTAGGAGTAAGATAAAATAAATATTCCTTGCCTTCCACAGTAAATGTAAACTCATAATTACCTCCAAAATTAAACTGCAAATTGTCAGATATTAAAGACACACCATTAGAAACAAATTCAATCATTTCATCTGGAGAAAATTTATCTCTATTATCTATAAAATTTGATATAACTTTTTCATTTTCTTCAAACCATTTCCAAAACCTATTAACTCTATTTTCAAAATTAATACCATCGTCTCTGTCTTCTGAGCAAAGCATATAAAAGTTATAAGCATCTATATCTTCATTATTTAAATCACAAGCCTTTTTAAAATAATTTTCTGCATTTTCTTTTTCACCTTTATAGTAGTAAGCATAACCTACCCTATAATTCCATAAAGCGTCGTCAATGCCTTCTTCTCTTATATACATTAAATTATCTAATGCTTCATCATATCTTTCTGTATTATTATAAGCTCTTGCAAGTAAGCTGAAAAGTTCACTGTCCATTTCTTCATTTGGAATTTTTGTTATAATCTCAATTATTTGTTCATGTTCATCATTTTCATGCAATTGATTGATTTTTTCTATTATGTTCATTATGTTTCCTTTTTTATTTATTTATAATACAAACTATTACACTTATTTTAATTAAAAATAAATCCTAATATGATCATAATTTTTTTACTTCTTCAATACTCAGTCCTGTATTATCACTTATAAATTTATCATCTAAACCTGATTTTTTTAAACTTTTTGCTATAGAAATAGCTTTAATTTTTTCTCCTTCTTCTCTGCCTTCTTCTCTGCCTTCTTCTCTGCCTTCTTCCTTGCCCTCTTCTCTGCCTCTTTTTATTCCTTCTTCTATTCCTAATCTTCTCTCCTCATCAAGCATTATTTGATTGCCGTATAAATAAGCCTCTTTCTTCTCATATTCCATCATCATCAATCTGCTTTTTACAAAGTTATTATATTTTTTCTGCACTTCTTCCATTATAGGTTTTTCTTTTACTATTTCAGACATAGATGCCTCCAAATTTTTACTTGTAAATATTTTTAGCCAATAATTTAAATCTTTAGATAATACATTTTTCCTAAACTTTTTTAATTCTATTATATGTATCTGCAAATGATCTGTGAGAAGTTTTTTATTATTCATCTCATAAAGCATATAACAAGAATGTATATTTTTAGTTTTATCCAAATTAAAATTAAGAAGATTAATACTTATTACAGGAGTTAATTCATCGTATCTTTCCCCATGTTTTAGTAATTTACTGTAATTAGCTGCCCAATAATATAGTATGCGTTCTGGAAATCTTGAATTACCTTGTAATTGTATTTCTATTATAACTACTGATCCATTTTGAGTAATACACTTGACATCAACAATAGTCTCTTTTAAATTTTTATTTTTTTTCAAGTTAAAAGGCGTTAATATTTCAACAGAGCGAAAAGTCTTCATATTAGCATTAATCATTATAGAATTGATAAAATCTAAAAGTATAGACTCACTGCTTCCTTTATCAGTAAATAGGTATCTTATAAAATAATCATTCAAAGGATTAAAATATTTTATTTGTTTAATATCTGATTTATTTTTCATATATATATTATACTTAAAATTATTAACTTTGTCAAAACTAAATATTTAATCAAGTTCAGCCCTAGAAAATAAATCTCTTATCAGTTTATCATCTTTGCATGCCTCTTTAAATAATAAAGCAAATTTCTTTAATGCCTCAGTATCACTGCTGTAAGCACAAAACATACTTGATTCAGAATCAAAATCAATAATGCCTCTTAACTCTGGAACTTTTTCTTTCAAAAATACTAAAGCCAAAGACTGCCAATCATACCCTCCGCCTTCAAAACCTTCATCTTCTCTTTCCTCAAATATTTCTGCTTTATATTCTCCAACATTTAAGCAAAGAGAGGCACTATTTTCATGTTCTACAAAAAAGAATGGTTCTATTTGTTTTTCAAAATCATTTTTCATTTTTAATTCCTTTTAATTAAATTTTTTATACTAGTACTTGCAATAATTAAAATGCCTAATCTCTTAATATAGTAAAATCATAAATAATAAAATATTAAAAATAAATATTTTATTACTAAATTTAAACTTTAAACGAGTTTAGAGTTTAGAGTTTAGAGTTTAGAGTTTAGAGTTTAGAGTTTAGAGTTTAGAGTTTAGAGTTTAGAGTTTAGAGTTTAGAGTTTAGAGTTTAG
>NZ_CASEGO010000044.1 GCF_949287625.1 uncultured Brachyspira sp.
AAGTTTGTCAATTTTTTTGTTGTTCTTTTTCTCGCCGCACGCCACAGGCGGACAGCGTCACAAAAGAAGCGGGGGCTGGCATGACTGTGTGCTTCGCAGCAAAGCCCTGCAATATTTTCAATTTAAAAAAATAATTTTTTGACAAACTGTATTTATTTAGGTATATATTAAAATTCTTAAACCTATATAGAATCTTGATTTTTTATGAGTTTATTTATATTATAATAATATGAATATAAAAAATGATAAACAAAATTTAAATAGATGGCGTTTGATATTAGGAAGTTTTGCTGAGGATAATTTAAAACTTGACAGTGAATATACTGAAATCGACTCAGCATTAGGTTTTTTATATGACAGAGAATACAGCAGCGAATCAGGATATGCAGATTTTGAAAATGATAAAGATAGAGGCGGCAGAGGAAAAAGCAATTTAACTATTCCTGTTTGGGTCACAAAAGTAAAAAAATTATTCCCTAAAAAAACTGTTGAAATAATGCAGACTCAGGCATTAGAGAAATATAAACTTACAGAAATGATAACTGATGAGAATATTTTAAAAGAGATGGAGCCTAATATGGAGCTTTTAAAAAATGTTCTCACTTTTAAAGATATGATGAACGGCAATGTAAAAAAACTTGCTTATGGTATAGTAAGAAAGGTTGTAGAAGATATTAAAAAGAAAATGGAAAGCGATATTAAAAAAGTATTTTATGGGAAAAAACTTCCTAACTCTACAACTCAAAATAAAATATTCAAAAATCTTGATATAAAAAAAACAATACGAAATAATCTTAAAAATTATAATATTACAGACAAGACTATTTTTGTTGATAAATTATACTTCAATCAAAATATAAAAAAGTATAACCCTTGGCATATAATAATACTTATAGATGAAAGCGGATCTATGCTCGATTCAGTTATATATTCTTCTATAATGGCTTCCATATTTTCTAATCTTCCTTATTTGTCTATAAAACTTGTAATATTTGATACATCTATTGTAGATTTATCAGATCATGTCAAAGATCCTATAGATGTATTGTTTAAAGTACAATTAGGCGGCGGTACCGATATATCATTAGCTTTGGAATATGCTAAAAAAATAACAACTGTACCCGATAAAACAATAGTGCTTCTTATAAGTGATTTATATGATTATAATTATAAAAATATGTATAAAAGTGCTAATGATATAATAGAATCAAGATCAAAACTTTTTGTACTTCCTGCTTTGGACTATAATGCAAATGCAAGTTATGATAAAGAGGCAGCAAAACAATTTGCCAAAATGGGAGCTAAAGTGGCAGCTATTACACCTGATGAGCTTTCAAAGTGGATAAGCAATTTAATATCTTAAAGTATTTAAAAGAGGTTTAGGAATATATGGAAATACTTAAATATTTTTTTGCTAAGCATATTGAAAAATGCCGAAATAAATTAAATGAAATTAATACTGATGCAGAAGAATTAAAAAATTATGTTCATAAAGCAAATGAGTTTTTAAGTACTATAGATACAGAAAATTATACTAGCTTTAATGAGTTTAATCAATATATAAAAAATCTAAACTCATCTTTTACGGCAGATATTCATATAAATAAATTAGAAATATTTTCCTATGATGAAAACTTTATCAATGATATTTATAAACATTCTGCAAAATATTTAAAATCTTTGGACAAATTAATTTCACTGTCAAAAGAAGATTTTGAAGATTACAAAATAGAACGCTATAAACATAGAGGAGATGTAAAAACAGATTTAAACCTATATGATGATGCCATTGAAGATTATAAAAAAGCATTGGAAGAAGCAGATAAAAAATTAAAAGAATATAATGAACTTAATCCAGACAATTTCTTTGTTTATTTTGTGAGAGGAAATATTAAAAAAAGTTTAAATAAAGATGAAGAGGCTTTGAAAGATTTTCAGAAATATGAAGAACTCGAAAAACAAAAGAATAAACAACTATAATTTGTTAATTTTTATATTCTCTTTTATATTATTTTCTAAAATAGAGATAAACTTCAATTTTTTTAATTTTAGCAATTCTTCAGGCATATCATCTAAGTTATTTGAATCGAGTATTAATTCTTTAAGTTTTTTAAGGTTTTGTATTTTTGAATCTATTTTTTTTATTTTATTAAATGAAGCATCTATAAACTTTATATTATGAAGCTCATATATTTCATCAGGCAAAGAAGAAATACCGCAGCCGCTTATATCAAGTTCTTCAAGTTTTTTAAGCATTTTGATATTTTTATTTAATTTGTATATATAGTTATAAGAAATATTAAGAGATTTTAAGTTTCTAAGCTCAAAAATTTCTTTATTAAGATATCTTATTCTATTGGAAGATATATCAAGATTTTTTAAGTTTTTTAAATTAGCTATTTCTTTTGGAATCTTTTTTATATAGTTCATAGATATGTATAGACTTTCTATATTTTCAATTTCAAAAAACTCCAAAGGAATCTCTGTTATATCTAAATTGCTTAAATTTAATTCTTTTATATTATCAAAATCTTCAATTTTCATCTCTGCTATATCATAAGCATCGTTTTCTTTAGCCCATTTCATTATATATTTAAAATTACTCTTAATCATATTTATTAAAGCCGTATTTATTATTTATCATTTATTATTATATTAGCATGCATATATGACAAAAATTGACGCATTAATACATATTGAATCATATTTTTATATATTTTCTGAATATAAAAACTCATAAAAATAAGAAGGATAATCAATTTCAAATTTAAGCACTTCATTGGTAATGGGGTGAGTAAACTCTATTTTTTTGGCAGTAAGCATAAGGGCTTTATATTTATTTGAGCTTTTTGAGTATATTTTGTCTCCTGCTACTGGAAAGTTTTTGTATGATGAATGCACTCTTATTTGATGAGTTCTTCCAGTTTTTAAATCTATTTCTATAAGTGTATGATTTTTAAATCTTTTTAATACCTTTATATGTGTAAGAGCTTTTTTACCATCTTCTCTTACAGTCATTTTTTTTCTATATACCTGATGTCTTCCTATAGGCAAATTAATTTCTAAATAATTGTCTTTAAGAACTCCTATAACTACAGCATGATATATTTTTTTTATTTTGCGGTTTTTAAATTGCTCCTGAATGCTTGATACAATACCAGCATTTTTTCCTATAATCATGATTCCAGAAGTATCTTTATCAAGCCTATGTATTATTCCAGCTCTGCTTTTATTGCCTACGAAGTCAAAATCTTTTATATTATAAAGCAAGGCATTAACCAAAGTTCCAGTCATTTCTGATGCCGAACAATGCACACTCATTCCTGCAGGCTTATTTACTACAAGAAGGTATTTATCTTCATATATTATGTCTAAACTTATATTTTCAGCTTTAGGATTTTCTATATCTATTTCTTTATCGCTATTATTTATATCAACTTCTATTTTATCATTAATTTTAAGAGCATATGAAAGTTTTTTTTCATTTCCGTTTACTTTGATAGAGTTTAAATAATTTTTTACCTGACTTCTTGATATATTTAATTTTTCGCTTATAAATACATCAAGTCTTTTTTTAACATCTGTTTCTTCGATTATAAAGTATTTATTTTCAGATTCTTCTCTGTTCATAATTAATTATTTTATCAATTACTTTTATCTTTGTTTTTATCAAAATCTTCCTTAAAGAAAAATACACCTATAGCTATTATACATATCCCTATAGTAATGGAGGCATCGGCTATATTGTAATTATAAGGAAATCTTATAGTTTCATTAAAGCCCATACTAATAAAATCAGTAACATATCCTCTCATAATTCTATCAATCAAATTCCCCATAGCTCCTCCAAGAACCATAGTAAAGCCAATCATAGATAATTTCTGTTTTTTTACATTTATAGACAGCATTATAAAAAATACTACAATCATAGCTAAAAATACTACAGCTTTAAGCAGTTCTGGTATTATATGCTGTATAGATTCAGGCACACTGTTAAGGAATCCAAATGATACACCGTAATTTCTAGTATATATAAATATTAATATATCGCCTATTACTCTTTGTACAATTATTTCCTGAAGGTATTTATCTATAAAATATTTTGATACTGCATCTGCTATAAAGATAAGCAAGGCTGCTAAAAAATATATTTTTTTTTGTTTTATCTCTTGTGCTATTTTTTTTAATTTTATCATACGGCTTTAACTCTTTTAATATATTTAATTTTTACTGCAATATATAACTTGCCTATAATATAAAAAGTGAATTTTTTTCAATATTTTTAAATATAATATACTATAATAATTTATATTAACAAAAATTACAAGTTTGATTTAATTATACCTAAACAACTATAGTTTATCAAATTTTAGTTATTTATAAATGTAATTATAATTTATTTGCAGCATAATAAAATATGTTTTAGATGTATAGTAAATTACTTTTATTGGTATAATAATAGGTAATCAGCCGCATACCACTTCAGGTACTTCCTCACTTCGTTCGGTCGCATTGACATTTGATTTATTATTTACAATTTTTTTTATTTTATGTTATAATTACTGCAAAAATATATTTTATTAATGATTTAAGTATGGATTTGAAAATTAAAGCTAAAAAGATTAAATACTCTAAAGTTCTTGTTATAGGCGATTTAATGCTGGATAGATTCACCTATGGAGATGTTATAAGAATATCTCCTGAAGCTCCTGTTCCAGTACTTCATGTTAATCATGAAGAAAATTATTTGGGCGGTGCTGGAAATGTGGCAAGAAATATAGCTGCTTTAATCGGCGAAGATAATAATGACAGTATTTTTATAATAGGTGTAATAGGAAAAGACAATTCTGCTGATACTATTATAAAAAGTATGAATAAATCTAATATATCATCTAAAGGCATAGTTGAAGATGATTCAAGAGATACTATAACAAAAACTAGAATAGTAGCAAATACTCAGCAGATAGTACGTATAGATAATGAAAGTACAGAACCTTTTTCTGCAAATATAATGAAAAAAATAGAAAAAAATTTTACTGATAATATAGATAATTATAATGCTGTTATAATAAGTGATTATGCCAAAGGTATTATTACAAATAAGCTTGCAAAAAAGATAATAGATACCTGCAATAAAAAAAACAAGCCTGTATTGGCAGATCCTGCTATAAAGCATTTTTCATTTTATAAAAGAGCTACACTTATGACTCCTAATTTGAAAGAAGCGGTTGAAGGTATGGATAGTAAATTCCCTTTTTATGAGTTCAATCCTGAAGCTATAAATACACTAGGAAATGATATAATAAAAAAATTATCCCTATCAAAACTGATGATAACTTTGGGGGCTAATGGTATGGCATTATTTGATAAGGAAATAAAAACACGAGATAAAAAGACTCCTTATATAATACCTACTAAGGCAAAAAGTGTCTTTGATGTTTCAGGAGCAGGAGACACTGTTATATCTGTGCTTGCTATGTGTTTATCAGTAGGATTATCTTTTAAAGAATCTTCTGAAATAGCAAATGCTGCTGCTGGTGTTGTTGTAGGAAAGAGAGGAACTTCCACTTTAACATTAGATGAGCTTATGGAAGTATTATAATAAGTTTTATACAAATTGGAAATATTATTTTATTATGAAGAGAAAAATTATATTATTATTTATACTATTATTATTTATTGTTTCATGTCTGCCAAAACCTTTAATAGTACCAGCTAAAGTTGTTACAGAACTTACTTTGGGTAAAGATATAGGTGTTTACAGCAATGAGTTTGTGGATTTGGATAGTCCCAAAATATATAAAGTTGATAATGAATACTATTTTGGTGATTTTTATATAGTTAAAGATGACACTGTTTATGCTTTAGATGTATCCAATTCAAGAATGGTTATAGCATCCGGAAGCAATATAAGGTATTTTCCTTTGGAGTATAATAATCTTGAAACTTCAAAAATATCACTTATAGATTCAAATGCTAATATTTATATAACAGGATACAATTTAAGATATGTAGGCGATATAGTAGTAAGCAATGTTATTATGAGTCTTCCTTCTGAAAGTCCCACAACTGAAGGCGATGATGCTCCTCGTATAGAAACTTATACCGTTAAAGTAACTAATACCAATTATACTAAAGTAGGTTTTGTATCTTTAAATAAAATATCTTCCAACGGCAATACATTATACAGTATAGATACTGTTATTGATAATGAATATGAATCTTTAGTAAAATTAATAACATTAACTAATCATAAGTTTGCACTTCTGAAAAGAGATGAAGACAGAGTTCCTTTACTAGATATATATGACATGGATACTGGAAAGATGGAGCAAAGATTTTCGCTTAAAGATGTTGAATATACAGATAAAGCTGCTATGTCTTATAGAGAAATTATCGACTGTGTATATGTACCAGATAAAGAGGTTATAGCAATTCTTACAATGAATATAGTAGAAGGTAAACATCAGGAGGATATTATATACACATCAAAACTGGATAATTTTAATCTTAAAGAAACATATAAAATACCAAATAGAGATAATTCTCTTGCGGTAGGAATATCAAGCACTGGAAGAGTTACATATACTGGTATGGATAATGGAATGTATTTCTTCATAAGGACTAATCCCTTTTTATCTCAAAATTACAGTAAGGAATATTTAGGTACTGACGGATTTAATAAGTTACGAGGAATACATATGTTTGATGATTCTATTTACGGTTTTATGGTAGAAGACGGAATAATTAGATTTCAGAACTACTAATTATTACAAATTAAATTATAGTATATACCTAAACAACTATAATTTGTCAATTTTTTTATTCAACTTTTTCCCGCCGCAAAAAGTTGAAAAAAGTGCAAGCCTAAAAATAATACTAATCATGTTTTATATGTAGAATATATTATTAAATTTAGCCTTAAATATAGTCTTTTTGGTTCTTTGTGCCACACCTGCCTACGGCACGGACAGCATCACAAAAGAACTGGGGTGGTGCGTAGCACACAGCGTGGTGGGCAAAGCCCCAGAGATATTAAAAAGAAAATATAATTTTATTTTTGACAAATCATATTTGTTTAGGTATATACTGTAACAATTTCATTTTGTCAATTGGTGCACATTATACGGAATTATCAACTTTTTTGCTGCACAACATACCTAACGGTACTTCCTTCAGTCGCGGTCTGGATTAGCCAAAAATTGAATAAAAAAATTGACAAACTTAAACATTTTTAGTACACTATAAAAAATATTAAGGAGATACATATGGATAAAAAATTTAAAGAAGAGTTTGATAAAGTTAAACATCTTTTGAAACCTAATTTTGATTTGAATACTGCTTTCAAAGATAAAAAGTTTAAAGACACGAAATTGGATATACTTGAAGTTGGGGAAGTTAATCTTACAAGCGGTAAAATAATAGCATGCGATCCTTTGGCTTATCTTTATGATGATATAAAGCCTTTCATTCAAACTGTAAAACCTGATAAATATAAAGTTTCACTTCTTATAATCGAAGAGGAAGAGAGAATTGCTATGGCAAAAATTTCTTTTTCTGATAATGAGGCTAAAACTTATGAGCTTGCTGTAACTGGAGAAGAAGACTTATCAGATATAGAAGAGGGAGAGTTTTTCGGATATCCAGTAGATGCTGGTATGGGCTGTGTATGCGATTATGAAACAGCATTAAAATATTTAGAATATGAAAGGAAACTTGAAGAAAAAGGCGATTTTGATAATAGATACGATGATTTATTTTCTGACTTACTAGAAGATAATGCTGAAAAAAATCCAAAATATCAGTCAGAGTACGGTGACTGGCTTAACTGGAATATTCCAGAAAGCGATTCAAATATAGTATTATTTTCAAGCGGATATGGAGACGGATATTATCCTTCGTATTTTGCTTATGATGAAAACAACAATATATGTGCTTTTTATACCATATTTATAGATTTGGAAGATGATGAAGAATAATTATAAAAATAATGCTTATATGCTGGTATAAATATGCAGTCATTGAGCTTAAGTACGTGACTGCTTCTTCACAGAGAGAGGCGGTACATTGCCTACGAAACATGCAGATAGACGTAAAGAGAAGTTCTTTTCTTCATAATACATCGTATACTTCGCAAAGCCGCAACTATAACTAAAAAATATTAAATTAAAAAAACGTAAATATTAACAAATTGAGTTTTGAAACAAGTCTAATATCTTTCAACGCACGTAGAATGAAATTCTTATATTATAATAAAAATAAGAATTTTAAATTAATTGATATAAAAAAATACGTTCTGCGTGCGTTTAGTAAAGTGCAAATTTAAATAACGCTTTGGGGCGGGCGTATATTTTGAAGTGCTTATCTCATAGATTTAATTAAAGTATATTAAAAAAAATAAAGTATTTAAAATCTAAAAGGGCGGGGATTAGATTAAAGTTTTAAAATTTATTCTAATCCCCACCCTCTAAATTTTTTAATACACTATATTATTTATAAATGATTTTTATTTTTTAGCTTTTACTGTTATTTTGGCTGCCCACCCAAGAGTTTTTTAAATTTCATAATACTCTTTTAATTTTTATTAAAGCAATAAAAATAGTATTTCAATATACTTTATATTTTTAGCTAATAAAATTTTTTCTTGTTCTATGCTTTTTATAATTTTTAACAAAATTAATAATTTACAAATATCATTTTTTCATTATATTTATAGTATAAAAAACATAAGGATAAAAAATGAAAACAATATTAAAAACTATTATAATTACTATAATAATTTGTGCTTTTGTATCATGCTCAAAACAAAACTATGGTATTGACAGCAAATATGCAGGTACTTATAAGGGAAATACCAAAGTTCAAACTTCTTCCGGTACTATAGAATGTGAAGGAGTATTTACAGTTAATTCTGACGGATCTGTAAAAGGAAACATTTATAACAATAGTAAAACATATGAAAGAACTTATGATGTATCTAAAAACTCTGTAACAAAAGAAAATGATAGTACATATAAAGCTTCTGAAAACATGATCGGCTACAAAGTTGATTTTATTTTCATATTTAATTCTGATACTTTAAATATAGAAATAACAGATTACAATGAAGGCAGTGTTGTTAAAGGGAATTTTAGTAAATTTATTTAAAAAATATGTAAAAAAAATTGACATCTAATAATAAATATATTATAATGTAAATATAGTTAATATTAAATTTACACTATATTTACAAAGGATATATTTATGAAAAAAACATTTATTACATCAGTATCTTTTTTGATAATATCTTCAAGTGTAGTTTTTGGTCAGTATTATTATGATGAGCAATATTATTATGACAATCAAAACTATAATAATAACAGCTATAATAATTATAATAATACCTACAATTATTATGAAGAGTTTATGAAAGTTTTAGCAAGAGAAGCCAATAATCCAAACAGCATTTACTACAGCCCTGTTTTTGCAAGCAAGTATAATAATACTCAAATGAATGCAAATACATATAATGATGCTATGAATGCTATGAATTATGCTTCAGAAAATTATAATAATACACAGCCTTATATAAACCCTTATGAAGAGCTTATGAAAATGCTTGAAGCAGAATCAAAAAATCCGAACAGCCCTTATTACAGCCCAAATCAAAACGTTAATCAGTATAATGATCCTTATCAAAATCAGTATAACGGATGCAGCGATCCTTATCAAGATGCGTATTATGGCAATCAATATGATGACGCTAATCAGTATAATGAATACAGCGATCCATATGCTAATCAATATGATAACAATAATAATAATCAATATAACGACCCTTATCAAAATAATTACAGCACTCAAACTAATACATCAGACAATCCTTATCAATTAGCAGCTGAAGAGTTAATAAAAGCAGCCGAAGAATTAAGTAAAAAAGCAGATAATTATAATCAAGACGCTAATACTTATCAGTATAATCAAAATAACAGCACAAAAAATAATACTCAAAGTTTCTATACTCCTTTCAAAGTTCCTCAAGTAGTTTTTGATACAGTAAAAAGAATGTATCCTAATGAAAAAATATTGGATATATCAGCAGATACTATAGGAATATATGATGTAACTTTAAGCAATATGGTAATACTATCTATAGATAAAAACGGAAATATTATATATCAAAAATAATCATATTTTATTTTTACTATAATAAATAAAAAAGAGTCTTAAATAATACTAAGGCTCTTTTTTTATTTTTGTAAAAAAGATTTGCTTTAAAATAAAAGTTTATATATTATTATACAAAATAAATATATAGGATTTCTATTATGTCAGTACAAATACCTTTTGAAAAAATAGTAAATGAAGATTATATAGGAAAAGAAATTAATCCTATAAATCACAATGATATTTACAGTGCCGCACAAAATATTGATAATAATATAAAAAAAGATGAAGGCATTAATTTACTTATAATAGATCCTCAAAGAGATTTTATAGACCCTGATAAAGGAGCATTGCCTGTAAAACATGCTATAGAAGATATAAAAAAAATAATAAAATTTATATATGATAATATAGAAAATATTTCTAATATTTATGTTACATTAGATACTCATAGATATGATTCTATATTTCACCCTATTATGTGGAAAGAAGCTTCAGGAAATGCAGTTTCTCCTTTTACAGAGATAACATTAGAAAAAATAGAAAATAATGAAATAATACCAGTTTATAATAAAGATATACAGACAGATTATGTAAGAAAATTAAAGGAACAAGGATCGCAAAATTTGATGATATGGCCTTATCACTGTATATATGCATCTGACGGCTGGCTTATAGAAAAACAGCTTTATAATATGCTTATGTTCTTTGAATGCTATAAGAAAACAAATATTAATAAAATCATTAAAGGCACAGATTCTTTCAGCGAGATGTACGGAGTTATAAGACCTGAAGTATCTTCAGAGTACACAAAACAATATGATAATTCTTGGGTGAAGGATATTATTAAAGCAGATAAAATATATGTATGCGGAGAGGCTAAAGATTACTGCGTATATGAAAGCGTAAAACAATTTACAGAAATCTATAAAGACAATAAAAATGTTTTAGAAAAAGTAAATATAATGATGAACTGCTGCAGTGATATAGGCGATAAAAAAATATCTGATGAAAAATATAATAAACTCTCAAAAGATTATGGTATAAAACTTATTAATATATAATAATCGTCTTTATTTTTTGTTTTACATATACTACGTTTATATTAATTTTTTAAAGTATATAAAATATTAAACAATTTTTATATAAGTTCATATTTGTATTAATAAAATAAAATGTTATACTCATTAATAAAAAATAATTATTAGGATTAAGATATGAAAAAAATATTTACATCATTACTAATTGCAATCACAATGATTTTTGCAGGCTGCGGAAATAATGTAACAAATTCAAACAACGAAAATGTTCCTGCTACGCCGCCTTCAGGAGAGCCTATAACAACTCCAGATGGTTTAGCATCAGCATATGATGGTACTTGGTATTTTTATAGTGAAGATGGTTCAGTAAAAGGACAAACTGTCAGCATAGCTAATGGAGGAATGACTGGTATAAAAACATCATAAGGAACAGCATTAGATTTTGTTAAAGATAATTTTAACAGTAAAGTTGTTTTGTTTGATATTAATTTAACAACAACAAAAAATTATGTTGTATATAAAGAAGGCTATACTGGCAATATCAATTTTGGAGACAATATAGCATATATAAAAATAAAAGACACTTCAGATAATATAGTTATTGAAGGAATGCTGTCAAAATCGCAAAGAAATACTACTATAGATACTGCTTCTATTGGAACATATACATCAACTTACGGAAGCGGTATAGTTATAAAAATTGCGGCAGATGCTGATTTAATTACTTTCACAAGAACTGGAATATCAGGAAAAGCAAAAACTTATAAAATTCCTGCTGTATATTTTACTAAGAATGGCAATTCATATACTTCAGATGCTATTAATTATCCAAACAGTGTACTAAAATTTGATACACTTCAATTTACTTTAAACCACATAAATATAAGCTATTATGCCTCTGATGCTGAGTTTAATAATTCATCAGCTGCTTCATTCCCAACTGCTCTATCATCAGAAGCATTAACTTATAGTAAAGAAAAATAATACTGTTTTAATAACATACAGATAGGCTTATCTTTTACTTGAAAAAGATAAGCCTTTTTTATATATACCTAAACAACTATAGTTTGTCAAATATAAAAAGGCTTAAAAATATTAAAGTAATAAATAATACCAATATTTATTGTTTTAAGAACAAATTTATTATTTTAATTTTTCAATGACAACAATAAACTTATAATAATTTTTTAATTGTCTGATTTATAGAGTTTTATATTATCATTATTAATTATGCGTTTTATTATTTCTATATCTTCATCATCAAAATCATTAGAAAAATAAACAGCCTTTATATGAGGATTTTTTAATAATATAGCTTTCAAAATATTATTTTCTTCTGATTGTGATGCAAACATAGAGAGAAGCGACTCATATTTTATATCATCATCTCTTGTGATAAACTTAGCATTCTTTCCATAAACTTTTACGTCATATTCACTTCTGATAATAATAGGATCATCTGCTTCATACTCTATGCATATAGTTTTGCTGTTTAAATTATTAATAGATTTTTCAAATGAGTATAATTTGATTTTTTCTATCGATGGTTTTATAGCCTTTAATTTATTATCATCTAAAATATTTTCTAAAGCCTCATAAGCATTTTTATACTCTGCCCTATTTTCAAATAAAAGTTTTAACAAGTCTGTATTATACTCCATACTTTTATATAATGATAATGTGTTTTGAGTATTATGGGCTTTGTAAAACTCTATACTTTTATTAAATAATTTATCAAACAAATCTAAAAAAGAATTGTATCTTATAATATTATTTTTAAGAAGTGTATATGAAAGGAGAAATATATTATATCCTGCAAAACCAAATTTACTTTTAATATCAAAATTATCTATATATCTGAAATATGTATTTATAAGTTTATCATAATCTTTTTTTAAATAATAAATAATAGCCAAATTATTATAAATATAAAAAGACGATTTTTCTATTTCTATTAATTTATTATAATAAGAAACTGAATTATCATAATCTTTTAAATGATAATAAGACTCTGCAAGCATATTATATATACTGCTGCTATGCTTATTTATTTTTCCAGAGTATTCTACAACTTTATCATATCTTTTATTATTAAAACATATAGTAATTAATTTGTCATAATATTTAAAAGAATCAGGTTTTAATTCCAGTATTTTATCTGCAAAATACATAGCATTATCATATTCTTTAAAATCAAAATATATGCTGAATAATGTTTCATAAGCATTGCTGTAAAGAGGGTTAATCTCAAGTGCCTTATTTAAATAAACTAATGCCTTTTCTTTCTCTTTTAAGTGATAATATGATAAACCTATACCGTTATATGAGTCGGCATTATTTGAGTAAATATCTATAGACTTATTGAAATTCTCTATAGCTTTATCATACTCTTTTAAATTATAATAAGCCAAAGCCAAATTATTATAAGCCTTATAATATCTGTCATTAATCTCTATAGACTTATTAAAATAATATATAGCCTTATCATACTCTTCATTAGATGAATAGCATATCCCTATAAAATTGTACGCCTTATAAGCATTATTATTTTTTTCTATTACCCTTTCAAAACATTCTATAGCTTCATAATAATATTTTTTGGAATAATAGCTTATACCCAATTTATTATAATCAGTAAATGCCTTAACATCAAGTTTTTTTGCCTTATCAAAATATAAAGCAGCCTTATCAAACATTTTTCTATTAAAATAAACCAAAGCCAAATTATTATAAGCATTGGCATATTTAGGATTAATCTCTATAGACTTATTAAAATAATATATAGCATTATCATAATCTTTTAAGAAAGAATAAACAGCCCCCAAAGTATTTGCTATTTTGTATGACTTGCTGTTATACTGTAAAAATCTTTTAAAGCATTCTATTGCCTTTTCATAATTGCCTATCTTATAATAACTCATACCAAGCATATCATAAGCCTTAAATACCATCTCATCTAAAGATTTTGAATGTTCAAAAAACTCTATAGCTTCATTATACTTTTTATTTTTATAGTAAAACAAAGCCAAATTATTATATGCCTTATCATATTTAGGATTAATTTCTATAGACTTATTAAAATATTCTATAGCTTTAGTATAGTCTTCTTTTGCAAAATAGCTTATACCTAAAAGATTATATGCTTTATAAGAATTGGGAGTAATTTTAAGAGTTTCATTAAAACATTCTATAGCTTTATCATACTGTTTTATAGCATGATAGCTTATGCCAAGTAAATTGTATGATTTAAAAGTTTTTATATCTACTTTTCTGGCCTCTTCAAAATACCTTATGGCATCTTCATACTCTTTCATCTCAACGCATACTTGACCTTTATATAGATTGGCTCTATAGTTTTTAGGTACTTTTTTTAGTATTACATCAAGAATTTCTAATGTTTGATCATAGTCTTCATTAGTCATGCGGTATGAAGCTTCATTTAAAAGATAATCCATTTTTGTATTAAGCATAAAAACCCCAGTATACAATTATATACTACATTTTACAATGAATACATATGTTATGTCAACAATAAAAGCAACTTTTTTAAAAATTAATTAAATATATGGCTAAACAATTATATTTTATTATTTTATTTATAAATGTATCATTATCTTTTTGCAAGCTAATGCTTCAAAAAAACAAATACGGCAATGTATTAAAATAATTTTAAAACATATATGTTATATATTGTATGAAGAATGTATTGATATATATTCCTGAGTTAGATCTGTAAAATAATAATAATCTTCATATTTTGTGTTAAATCCCAAATCTACAGTTATGTAATTTTCTTTTCTTTCATTGTCTATATCTTTTTTTAGCTTTGCCATATCATATTCATTTTTATTAATTTCTCCGTTTCTATATATATCAACATCATTAACCTGAAGAGATAAATTATTCATATTGATATTAATATTTCCCAAAACAGATAATATTTTTTCAAAGTTAGGATTTTTAGAAAGAAATAATATTTTTACCAAATTTGAAACAGCTATTTTCTGAGCTGCATTAAAAGCATCATTTTGCGTTTTAGCCCTTTTTACTGATACTATTATAGTTTTTGTCATACCTTCGCCATCAAGTATTATCATTTTGGCAAGATATGCACAAATTTCATCTAATTTATTTTTTAATTCTTTAAATAGCTTTTTGTTTTTTTCAGTGATAGGCTTATTATTTAAAGCCCCATTAGCCATAATGACTGCCATATCATTAGTAGAAGTTTCGCCGTCTATAGATATTCTGTTTAAAGTTTTATTCACAGCCTCTCTAAATGCCTTATTAAGTGCTTCTTTTTCCACACTTAAGTCAGTAAATATAAAAAGTAAAACAGTAGCCATCTTCGGGTGAATTATAGAACTTCCTTTGGCAGCAGCATAGAATCTTGCTGTTTTACCCGATACTTCCATACTTGAAGTGTATATTTTACTAAATTTATCTCTAGTTTGAATAGCCATTGCAATATTATCAAAATCAAAGCTCATAGAATTACTTGCTTTTTTAATTCCGTCTTTGATTTTTTTTGTGTCAAGATATTCTCCAATAATTCCAGTAGAAGCCATTAATATATTTTCTTTTTTTATACTAAACACTTCCGAGGCATATTTAGCTATGTTTAATACATCGTCATAACCTTTTTTACCTGTGAGAGAATTTGCTATTTTACTATTTACTATAAGCAATTCTATATTATTTTTATCATTCTTCTTTGAAAAGAGAATCGGAGCAGCCTGAAAACTATTCTGAGTATAAAGTGCTGATACCACACTAGGAGGTTCACTTTTTATAACAGCTAAATCATAATCATTATTTTTAAGACCAGATTTTACAGAAGCAGATGAAAACCCCAAAGGTATATCATACATTAAATAATTCCTCCTCTTCTGGGTCGGTATCATCTTCTACTCTTTTTACTTTTTTGTTCTCGTAATTTATTCTTTTACGGACAAAAAATCTCATATTTTTCCCGCTTTGTCTTTCCTGTATAATACCGAATGTACCTGAACCAAGATAAACTATTTTATCTTCTTCTTCCATTTCAGATAAATTATTTTCTCTAATCTCATTCAATATACATTCAAAATGAGCCAATTCTCCAGTACCATTATGTCTTATCGCTTCTTCTATAATATAAATAGGTTCATTACATATAGGACAAAACGGTCTCTCAACGTCTTCTTTCATACGTCTTTTCAGATAATTTCTCTCATATTCTTCTATGCTTTTTTCCTGATACTTATACTGATTATTATGATTATATTTTTTTTTATAAAAATTATTTTTATTTTTTTTATTGCCGCTATAGAACTTCTTATTATTGCTGTTTTCTTTATTATTATTAAATTTTTTAAATTTTTTCTCTGACATCAATAGCCCTTTTTATAATAAAGCAATACTTTACTTAGTATTGCTTTATAATTATAAAAATTAATTATTCATCATAGTCATCATCATCATTGTAATCGTCATAATCATCATCATAATCATCGTCATCGTAATCATCATCATCAAAATCATCATCGAAGTCGTCATCAAAATCATCTATATCGTCATCATCATAGTCATCATCTTCATCGTAGTCGTCGTCATCATCATAATCTTCATCGTAGTCATCATCATCGTCATAGTCATCGTCAAAATCATCATCGTCAAAATCATCATCATCATAGTCGTCATCATCATAGTCGTCATCGTCATAGTCATCGTCGAAATCATCATCGTCATCATAATCTTCATCATCGCCGTAATTATCATTATCGTAGTCATCTTCATCATCATCAAACTTCTTTGCAAAATAACCATTATTATTTAATAATTCATCTAATAAATTCATAGATTCTAACTCTTCCATTTTTATTTACTCCATAATTCGTATAATTTTTAAGTATAATAATACATAAGTTTTTTTTGTCAAGTATAAATACATTTAATTTTAAAAAAATATATTTATATCAATTTTTTATAATTTAACATTTTTATAGTAAAAGTCAATAAAACATGTATGATTATTATATTTAATATCTTTACAATATTGATATATATATAATTAATATAAAAACCTCTGACAGCTTTAGCTATCAGAGGCTCACTATTTTGATTAAAATAAACCGCTAATTACAATTATTTATCTTGTAATACAGCAATACCTGGTAATTCAATACCTTCTAGGAACTCTAAAGAAGCTCCGCCTCCTGTAGATACATGTGTCATTTTGTCAGCAACACCAGATTTATTAACAGCAGATACACTGTCTCCTCCGCCGATAATACTTACACAATTAGAATTAGCTATAAATTTAGCTAATTCAAATGTACCTTTAGCAAAATTAGACATCTCAAATACACCTAATGGTCCGTTCCAAACAACTGTTTTAGCATTTTTAAGTATATCTTCAAGTTCTTTCAAAGTTTTAGGTCCAACGTCCATACCCATCCAGCCTGCAGGTATAGCATTAGAATCTACGGTTTTTATATTAGCATCATTGTCAAATTTATCAGCTATAACATTATCAACAGGTAAATATAAAGTTTTATTCAATTCTTTAGCTTTATCCATAATTTCTTTAGCAGTAGCAATATAATCATCTTCGCATAAAGAAGCACCTATTTCTAATCCTTTAGCTTTAAGGAAAGTATAAGCCATACCGCCTACAACTATTAAAGTATCAACTTTGTTAAGTAAGTTTTTAAGTACAGAAATTTTTGAAGAAACTTTAGCTCCTCCTATTATAGCTACAAAAGGACGTGCAGGATTAGCAACAGCATCACCCAAATATTTAATTTCTTTTTCCATTAAGAATCCTGCAACAGCAGGCATACCAGCTTTAGCAGATACTATTCCAGCTGTAGAAGCATGTGCTCTGTGAGCTGTACCGAAAGCATCATTAACATAAACATCAGCCAAATCAGCTAATTGTTTTGAGAATGCTGGATCATTTTTCTCTTCTTCTGCATGGTATCTTAAGTTTTCAAGTAAAAGTACATCGCCTGCTTTAAGTTCAGAAGCCTGTTTTTTTACTTCTTCTCCTATACAGTCTTTAGCAAATTCTACTTTATTATTAGGTAATTTAGTTTTCAAATAATCATAAACAGGTTTAAGAGAATATTTAGGATTAGGCTCTCCCTTAGGTCTTCCTAAATGGCTCATAAGTATAAGACAAGCACCTTGAGAAAGTATATATTCTATAGTAGGCATAGCAGCGTCTACTCTTGTAGTATCTGTAATTTTTGAACTAGTTTCTTTATCAAGCGGTACATTAAAATCCACTCTCATTATTACTTTTTTACCTTTAATATCAATATCTTTTACTGTTTTTTTCATTTTTTAATCCTTATATTATTATTGCTTATAAATATATAACAAATACAAAAAATATTTAGTGTTATATATCTATAAAAATTTAAAGGGTGCTATAATTAAATATAACACCCTCCTTATAGCTTAATAAATTAATTATTATAACTTATATAATTATTTTTTGTTATACATATATAATAACAAATCAACTACTCTGTTAGAATAACCCCATTCATTATCATACCAAGAAACGATTTTGAAGAATCTTTTTTCATCTTTTAAGTTATTTTGAGTAGTAGCTAAAGAGTCATAGATAGAACTTCTGTTATCATGGATAAAGTCGCTAGATACTAACTCTTCATCACAATAACCTAAAACACCTTTCATATAAGTTTCAGAAGCTTTTTTCATTAAAGCATCAATTTCTTTAATAGAAGTTTCTTTTTCACTTCTGAAAGTTAAGTCTACAACAGATACATCTGGAGTAGCAACTCTGAAACTCATACCTGTTAATTTACCTTTAGTAGAAGGCAATACTTCACCAACTGCTTTAGCAGCACCAGTAGTAGAAGGTATTGTGTTTACAGCAGCAGCACGTCCGCCTCTCCAGTCTTTTTTAGAAGGACCGTCTACTGTTTTTTGAGTAGCAGTATAAGAGTGTATAGTAGTCATAAGACCTGTTTCTATACCGATACCTTCTTTAAGAAGTACATGTACTAATGGAGCTAAACAGTTAGTAGTACAAGAAGCATTAGATACTACATGATGATTAGCAGGATCATATTCCTCATGGTTTACACCATAAACAAAAGTTCTTAAATCACCTTTACCAGGAGCAGAAATAATAACTTTTTTAGCACCTGCTTTAATGTGTCCTTCTGCTTTTTCTTTTTCTGTATAAAGACCGGTAGATTCTATAACAAATTCAACACCCAAATCTTTCCAAGGAAGCTGTTCCAATTGATTTAATGGAGCTGCTTTAATACATTTTATTTTGTTGCCATTAACTACCAATACATCTTCACCTTCATGGCTAATATCTGCTTTCATTTTGCCATGAACTGAGTCATATTTTAATTGATAAGCAAAGTATTGAGCATCAGTGCTTACATCTACAACACCTACTACTTCTATTTCTTTGCCTAATAAACCGCGTTCTACCAATGCCTGAAAAACTAGACGTCCTATACGTCCGAAACCATTTATTGCTACTTTTACAGCCATAAATATACTCCTAAATTAAAATAATATTCTATAATGCGAACATATAAAATATGACTATTATGCTACCATAAATAAAAGATTAAGTCAAGATTTTATTCATTATTATTGCATATATACCCAAAATTTTTAAGTTTGTATATTTATTTTATGATTTTAACATTTGTATAGATTTATATACTAATACTACTGTAATATAAATGTAAAAGTACAGTTATTTTTACGATAAATAAAAAATAAAATGCTTCATATTAAACGAGTATAGTGATAAAAATCATAGTTTTAACACTTCTTCTATACTAAGCCCTGTATTCTCGCTAATAATCTTGATATCTATACCAGCATTTTTGAAACTTCTAGCTATGGCAAGCTGTTCTTCTCTTCTGCCTTCTCTCCTGCCTTCTTCTAATCCCTCTTCTCTTCCTTCCTGCAATCCTTCTTCACGCTCTCTTCTTAACATTAAAGTCTGACCGTATAAAAATGCGTCTCTAGCATTATAAACTTCCATCTCATCTTCACTAGATATGAAACGTTCGTATTTATTAATTACTTTAGGCATAATATTATTTACCTCCTTTAATTTATTCTTAATCTTATCTAAATCTTTAGCTGTAAAAAACTCTATCCAAGATAATATTTTCTTTTTCTTAATGTATTCTATATCTGTATTATATAATATTTTCTTAAATCTTGGAACTTCCACTATATGCATCTGAATCATGTCCAAAATAATATCTGGATCTTCTGTGTCTATCAGCTTAAAACATCTATGAGGCTTTCCATTGTCATTAAAATCCATATTAAAATCTACAAAATTGATACTTATAACTTCACTTATTATATCATAAGGCTCTTTTTCTTCTACTTCGCTTACTATATTCTTAGATATATAATAGTATATTCTTCTCAAAAAGTCTATATTACCTGATAATTGT
>NZ_CASEGO010000045.1 GCF_949287625.1 uncultured Brachyspira sp.
AGCTATTCCTTTTTGTTTGTTGTGATAATTTAAATTATAAGGAATACCTCCTTTTTTTAAACTAAAACTGTGCAATATCTATGGCTCTTAAACAAATAAAATATATAGATTTTTTATCTCTTGATATTGAAGGCGGAGAGTTAGATATATTGAAAACTATAGATTTTAATACTTATAGTTTTGGGCTTTTAACCATTGAAAATAATGAAAAAGAAAATATACTTATTGACTTTATGAAAACTAAAGGATATAAAGTTTTAATTGATATAGGCTGTGATATTTTATTTGTAAAAGAATAATATTAACAATTTTATTATAAAAGCTGCAGTATTTACTTAAAACTGCAGCTTTATTTTATATAATATATTTAATAATTTTTTATTTAAAATAGTTCACACCATTTTCAAAAATATTGTAAATATCTTTTGTGATGATATTTTTGTATAGATTATTGGCATATCTTTCACTATGTCCCATTTTACCTAAAACTTTTCCATCTTCTGAAATTATACCTTCTATAGCATAGGCTGAACCATTAGGATTGAATCTAAACTCATTAGTAGGCTCCGATTTGAAGTTAACATATTGTGTAGCAACTTGTCCTTTTTTGATTAGCTCTTTTATAATATTTTCATCGGCAAAGAATCTGCCCTCACCATGAGAAACAGGAACAACTAGTTCGCTTCCAACAGGTATATTGTAAAGCCAAGGAGAATTGTTTGACACTACTTTTGTTGTTACCATTTGAGAAATATGCCTTCCTATTTTATTGAATGTAAGAGTAGGGGAGTTTTCTGTAATGTTTCCTATTTTTCCATAAGGAAGAAGTCCAGATTTTATTAATGCCTGAAAACCGTTACATATACCTAAAACAAGTCCGTCTCGTTCTAATAATTTATGTATAGAAGTTTTTATTTTTTCATTTGTAAGTATTGCAGAAATAAACTTTCCAGAACCATCTGGCTCATCAGCAGCACTAAATCCGCCCGGTATCATAAATATTTGAGAGTTATCTATTTTTTTTGACATCTCTTCTATTGATTCTTTTATGTATTCTGGTTTTATATTTCTAAATACAAAGATGTCGGTGCAAGCTCCTGCATCAGAAAATGCTTTTTGAGTATCATATTCGCAGTTTGTACCTAAGAATGAAGCTATTAAAACATTAGGCTTAGCTTTTTTATTTTTGCATATAAAAGGAGTTTTTCTATTATAACCTGCTAGAGGATAAGTTTCTATATCTTCATTAGTTTTGTATGGGAATACACTTGATAATTTTTCAAGCCATGATTTTTCTATTTCTTCTAAGTCTATAACTTCACCGCATACTTTTATTTTGTATTCATTGATAGTTTTTCCTATTAAGATAGCATTTTTATAATTTAATTCTTCTTTAGTTTCTACTATAAATGAAGCAGGCATAAGGTTAAAGAAGTAAAGCTCATCTTTTATATCAACGCCTATTCTGTTGCCGAAAGACATTTTTGTTAAAGCCTCAGCAATACCTCCGAATTTAATTGTATATGCTGATAGTATTTTCTTGTCCTTTATATTTTGATGTAAGAAGCCGAAGTTTTCTTTTATTTCTTCTATATTAGGCATGTAATTTTCTTTCATGTTATGCTTTATCAAGTAAACATAATTATTAACAGATTTGAACTCTGGAGAAATTACATCTTTAGTGTTTACAGCTGATACTGCAAATGATATTAAAGTGGAAGGTACAGATATATTATTAAAAGTACCGCTCATAGAGTCCTTTCCGCCTATTGCTGGTATATCAAACTCTGTCTGAGCATATATTGTACCTAAAAGTGCCGAATAAACTTTTCCCCATTTTTTAGCATCTTGTCCTAACTTTTCAAAATATTCTTGGAAAGATAATCTTATATTTTTATAATCTGCTCCAACAGAAACAAGTTTTGACATAGATTCTATTACAGAGTATATTCCTCCATGAAACTCTGACCATTTCATAATAGAAGGATTGTACCCCCAAGTAATAGCAGAAGCTGTATTTATTTCTTTGGCATTGTTGTCAAATATTGGTATTTTCTGAATACTAACATCAATTGGAGTCATTTGGTATTTTCCTCCGAAAGGCATTAATACTGTAGAAGCTCCTATTGATGAGTCAAACATTTCAACTAAACCTTTTTGAGAAGCAGCATTTAAATCTTCTGCCATATTAAACCAATGCGATTTTAAAGAGCATGCATTTTTTGTACTGAAAGGATTATTTTCAAAGTCAATATTTTTTAATACAGCATTAGTTTCCTGTTTAGCTCCGTTGGTGTCTAAAAACTTACGGCTTATATCTACAATTTTTTTGCCTTTTAAATACATTACAAGTCTGTTAGTATCAGTTATTACAGCCACCTTTGTAGCTTCAATATTTTCATCATTGGCTAATTTTATAAACTTATCAGCATCTTTACTTTCAACTACAACAGCCATTCTCTCCTGAGATTCGGATATTGCTAGTTCAGTACCATTTAGTCCCAAATATTTAACAGGAAGCACATCAAGATTAATATCTATTCCGTCTGATAATTCACCAATAGCAACTGAAACTCCTCCTGCTCCAAAGTCATTACATTTTTTTATTAATTTTGTAACTTCTTTATTTCTAAATAATCTCTGTATTTTTCTCTCTTCTGGGGCATTACCTTTCTGTACTTCAGCACCGCAAAGTCTTAAAGATGCGTCAGTATGGCTTTTTGATGAACCTGTAGCTCCTCCGCATCCGTCTCTTCCTGTTCTTCCGCCAAGCACTATAACAATGTCTCCTGCTTTTGGTTTTTCTCTTCTTACATAGCTTACTGGAACAGCCCCTACAACTGCACCTACTTCAAGTCTTTTTGCTTTGTATCCTTCATCATATATTTCATTAACCAAACAAGTTGTAAGTCCTATTTGGTTACCGTAAGAGGAATATCCAGCAGCTGCAGTAGTTGTAATTTTCTTTTGAGGAAGTTTTCCAGCCAAAGTATCTTCCAATTTTTCTAAAGGGTTAGCACTTCCTGTAACTCTTATTGCCTGATATACATAGCTTCTTCCAGATAGAGGATCTCTTATAGCACCTCCCAAACAAGTAGAAGCTCCTCCAAAAGGCTCGATCTCTGTAGGGTGATTATGAGTTTCATTTTTAAACATTAATAAATATTTTTCTGTTTTATTATTGCCGTTTTCATCTATAGCATCAACATCTATATAAATAGAACATGCATTTATCTCATCTGAAATCTCTAAATCTTCAAGTTTGCCTTTTTTCTTTATATATTTTGC
Source organism: uncultured Brachyspira sp. (assembly GCF_949287625.1). Classification (GTDB taxonomy): domain Bacteria; phylum Spirochaetota; class Brachyspiria; order Brachyspirales; family Brachyspiraceae; genus Brachyspira. The sequence continues at coordinate 3,289 of NZ_CASEGO010000045.1, forward strand.
TGATACTGTTGCCATGTCCATTAAGTTAATATCTCTTTTACTGTCAGCATCTTCACCGTAAAGCTCTTTTCTCATATCATAGTATCTATTAATAGCATTGAGTACAACTTCTGCAAAATTATTTTTATTTTCTTTTAATGATTCTTCTAACTGCACATCATTAATTTTTGTCATAAATGTTGTGTGTCTGCAGTGATCTGACCAATATGTATCAAGAACTTTTATTTCTGTTTCTGTCGGGTTTCTTTTCTCTTCATTTTTGAAATAATTCTGTACGAACTCTATATCTTTATATGTCATAGCCAAATCAAGATTATTTCTATACTCTGCTAATTGACCCTCGTTAAAATTAATAAAGTTTTCTACGTCTTTTATATCGTCAGCTTTTTGAGATTCTTCTATTTCTAATTTGCTTAAATCTTTTTCTCTGCTTTCTACTGGGTTAATATAGAATTTTTTTATTTTCTCTATGGTGCTTTCATCAATATTGCCTTCAAAAACTATAACCTTGCCGCTTACTATAGAAACATTTTCAATATTATTATATATTAATTTAAGGCATTGAACTGCTGAATCTGCCCTTTGGTCAAACTGCCCTGGTAAATATTCAACTGCAAAATGTTTTAAGTTTTCAAAGTCTTTCTTTTCAACTATTTTATCAGTAGGAGGTTCTGAAAATATTACTTTAATAGAGTTTTGTAACTGACTTTCTTCTATATTAAATATATCATAAACATTGAGAAGTCTTATACTAGATTTTATTTTAAAATTTTCTTTTAATTGATTTTCTAATCTTTTAGCTTCCAAATTAAAGCCGTCTTTTTTTTCTATAAAGATACGATAATTCATTGATACTATTTCCTAATTAATTTTTTTGATACAATAATTATATATGCAATGCTTATTATATCAATAGTTGTAAAAAGTGATTTTTTTTATAATTATTTTTATTAAAATAAATTCTTAATAATTTTTAATCGATAGTTCATTATTTTTACTATAAATTACTCATATAAAAAGAAAATAACTATTTTTAATTTTTATATTAATGTTATAATGATATAGTAATTTTATTATGAGGCTATAACATGAAAATATCTCATATTGCTGTTTGGGTTAAAGATTTAGAGAGTATTAAAAATTTTTATATTAAGTATTTTAATTGTAAATGCAATGATAAATATGTTAATGAAAAAAAAGGTTTTGAATCATATTTTCTCACATTTGAAGATAACTGCCGATTAGAAATAATGACTAGAAAGGATATAAAGGATAGAAACACTAACGATGACATATACGGTTTTGCTCATATTGCCTTGTCTGTTGGAAGCAAAGAAAAAGTTGACAGTCTTACAAAAGAATTGGAGAGTGACGGATTTAGAATAGCGTCATATCCAAGAACTACAGGCGATGGGTATTATGAGAGCGTAATACTTGATAATGAAAATAATAAAATAGAAATAACAATATAAGGGGATAAAAATGAAAAATATATATTTCTTTATCTTTTGCTTACTAATAGGACTTATTATAAACTCTTGCCATGATAAAATAACTCATAAAATAAAAGTTTATCATAATGGTAATATACTTACTATGAAAGGAGATGAAGCTGAATATGCCAAGGCTATTGAAGTAAGAGACAATACTATTATGAAAGTAGCGTATACAGAAGAAGATAAAAAAAGTTTAATAAATAATGTTTATGCTGAAGTAGTAGATTTGAAGGGAAAAACTTTAATGCCTTCTTTTGTAGATGCTCATAGTCATATGGTGAGATTTGCTCAGTCGCTTACTACAGTAGATTTGACAGGCTCTACCAATATGCTTGAGATTGCCCAAAAAATTACTAATTATATAGAAGTTAATAAATTAAAACCAGATGCTTGGGTAGTTGGTTTCGGATATGATAATAATTTACTTCCAGACAAAAAAAATCCTGATAGAGATGACTTGGATAAAATTTCTACTACTCACCCAATATTTATAACCCATGCTTCTGGACATGTCGGAGCTATGAACTCAAAGGCATTAGAGGAGTTTGGGGTTAATGAAAATACTCCAGATATAGCAGGCGGTGTAATAGAAAGATATCCTAACAGCAGAAAACCTACCGGATATATGGAAGAGGCGGCATTTATGCATTATGCCCAAAGTATAAAATTTTCTTTTACAGATGAGGACTTGATGAACTTTATTAATCAGGCAGAAGACGTTTATCTGGGATACGGTATTACAACAGCACAGGATGCATTAATTTCTACTGCAGAATTTCCTCTTATAAATAATATGATAACTAATAACAGATTTAGAATTGATGTTATAGGTTTTATAGATTTGAAAAATTCTTATTCATTGGCAAAAACCAATAGTGATATGATAGGTAATTATAGCAACAAATTTAAAATAGGCGGATATAAAATATTTTTAGACGGTTCTCCTCAGGCAAAAACTGCATGGCTTGAACAGCCTTATGTAAGCGGTCCTGCAAGATACAGAGGATATGGAATATATAGTAACAGCGATGTAGAAAAATTTGTTGAAACTGCATTAGATGATAGAATGCAGCTTCAGGCTCATTGCAACGGAGATGCAGCAGCAGATCAGTATATCAATGCATTCAGTAATGTTATGATAAAAAGAGATACTACTAATAATTACAGAGCTGTTTTAGTGCATAGCCAAATAATAAGAGAAGAGCAGTATACATCTATGTCAAACCTTAATATAATACCTTCTATATTTGTAGCACATGTATATTATTGGGGAGATGTGCATTTAGCAAATTTAGGTATGGAAAGAGCTTCTCAGATTAGTGCTTCAAAAACAGCATTAAACAATAATTTAGCCTTCACATATCATCAGGATACTCCAGTAATTAAGCCTAATATGCTTGAAACTATTTGGTGTGCTGTTAATAGGGTTACAAGAGACGGAGTACTTTTAGGAGAGAATCAGAAAGTTACTCCTTATGAGGCTTTAAAGGCTATCACCATTAATGCTGCTTATCAAAACAAAGAAGAGGATATAAAAGGAACTATAGAAGAGGGTAAATTGGCAGATTTAGTAATATTAAGCGATAATCCTTTAACATGCGATCCTATGAAAATAAAGGATATAGAAGTACTTGAAACTATCAAAGAAGGAAAAACTTTGTATACAAAAAAGAATTAATGTTTTAATAAGATCAAAACTTTTTTATAAACGTATAAAGTTATTTACAAATCTTTATAATTATGCTATAATATTACAGCTATGTTTTACAGTATTAGTAATTTTATATCAACAACAAATTGGCGATATTTCTTTTATGGTCTTGATATAATTTTAGTTGCAATACTGTTCTATATAATATATATGCTTATGTATAATACCCGAGCATACAGTATAGCAGTAGGATTTATTATTCTATTCTTCATTACAATAATAGCAAAAATATTCGGACTTTCTACATTATCTTGGATATTTGATAAATTCTTTCAAGTAGGACTTATAGCTATAGTTGTTCTTTTTCAGGCAGAAATTAAACATGGGCTTAGAATATTGGGAGGAAGAGCTTTTTTAAAAAAGTCTTTCCGATATGATGAAGACCAAATTCAAAAAATATTAAGTGCTACTTTTAATTTGTCATATAAAGGATACGGAGCATTAATTGTTTTTCAGAGAAATATATCTCTTCACTCTTTAGTAGACAGAGCAGTTAAACTCAATGCTGATATATCTATGGAGCTTGTAGAGTCTATATTTTTTAAGAATAATCCTATTCATGACGGTGCTGCTATAATAATGGAAAACAGAATAGCAGCAGCAAGTGCATATTTACCGCTTACAGAAATAGAGCCTCAGATAAAAAACAGAAGACTCGGTACTAGGCATAGAGCAGCACTTGGAGTTTCTGAACAGACTGATGCAGTTGTTATAGTTGTTTCAGAGGAGACTCAGTGCGTATCTATAGTACATAATGGAATATTAGAATATAATTTAAGCAGAGAAGAGCTTGACAGAAGAATAGGGGAGCTTTTAGAGATAAAAAAATGAGTGAAAAAAGAAAAACAGAGTTTAAAAAGTTTAGCTATAAAAAAGTGTTATATTATATAACTAATAGATTTTGGATAAAACTATTATGCCTTCTTATGTCTTTTTTGCTCTTTTTATTTGTAAGATATCAAAAAGAATATACTAAAGACTATATTACTAAAATAGAAATTAAAAATATACCTTCAAGGCTTCTTATAGCAAATCAGATTCCTGAAAATGTTACTATAACATTAAAGGGTTTTAAAGATAATGTTTATGAGCTCCCTACAGAGTTCAGTGCCTATATAGATCTTACAAATGCTTCAATAGGAAGTAATATGTATGAAATTTATTTAGCAGGCGATATAGATTATAGTAAAATGAATATTACAGTATCTCCGAGTAAACTTCCTATAGTTTTAGATGAATTAGCATATAAAACTGTGCCTATAGAAGTGCCTACTATAGGGGTAGCTTCTCTTGGGCTTAGTGTTGATGATATTATAGTTAATCCTTCAAATACAATTATATCAGGACCTAAAAGTCTAATATCTTCTATAGATGAGATAAAAACTTATAATCTTGATTTAACTGACAAGTATTTAGACTATTCTGCAATATCAAGACTTAATTTACCTAGAAATATCAAATCTGATGTATCTAGGGTTAATGTTAATGTTATTTTTAATAAAGATGTTGAGAGAATGGAGTTTAATAATATTTCAGTTAATATAGATAATTTAAATAGCAGATTTAATATTAATAGTGACAGTGCATTTATTGTTAATAAGGTAGTACTAGAGGCTAATAAGGTTTTACTTACAAATGTATCTTTAAATGATATTTTACTTTCTATAGATTTGAAAGATATTACAAATGCAGGCATATATTCAAATATATCTGTGGAGGCAAATATACCTATTCATACAAAATTGGTACAAATAGAGCCTTCATATTTTGATGTAGAAGTCATTGATAGAGAAGCTGTTATTACTAATAGAATAGAATTAACTAATGAAGAGGCAGCTCAGTAATTGATGAGAAATTTAAGGTTTGGAGATATTATTATATTTATCTTTATAATTTTATTTTCTTTTTTTTATGCTAAAACTCTTATACAAAATAAAAGCAGTAAGATAATAATAGATTCATATAATAAATCATTAAGGTATGATTTAAATACTGATAGAGAAATTATCATTGAAGGATTGCTTGGTGAGTCTAAAATAGTTATAACAAACGGTAATGTGATGTTTTCAGATTCCTGCTGCAGAGATAAATTATGTGTAAAGGCAGGTATTTTGAAAAATGCTCCTATAATATGTATGCCTAATGGTATATCTATAAGATTTGAGAAAAATGTTGAAAATGATATAGAGATAGATTCTATTGTTCAATAGGAATTGTTTATGAAATTTTTTAATGACATAAAAAATCATACTGGAAAAAGAAGAATATATGATATAATATTTTTTGCTTTTATATCATCATTTATAGCTGCTGTTGAAAATATGTTTCCAAGACCTATACCTTATTTTAGAATAGGTTTTTCTTTTATTGTGATATTAATGGTAATAGATGTATTTAGTTTTAAAGAGCTCATACTTCTTATACTTATAAAAAATGTATCAGTTGCTTTAGTATTTGCCTATATATTTACACCACCTTTTTATCTGGGACTATGCGGAGGAATTAGCTCTATTATAGTGATGAAGATTATGAGTTATTTAAAAAATGTATTTTCTATTTTTGGTATAAGTTTGGCAGGCTCTCTTGTTAGTAATTTATCGCAGGCATTTTTATCAAAGTATTTATTTAGTCTTCCAGATATTAGTTTTTTAATAGTACCTGTATTTATACTTTCTCTTATAACTGGCAGTATAGTTGGTATTATTACTATGATATTATGCATCGATAATTCTGTAATTAGAGATAATTAATCTAATATTGAAGTTAATATATAAGTTTTTTATGATACATGTGTATTTATTTATAAAAAGTTACTTATAAAAAACTTTCGTATTAGTAATTTCAATCACTTACAATTTTTTATTTTAAATCTTATTTTCTATCAATCATTATACATATTGCAATTTTGTATATACATAAACAACTATAATTTGTCAATTTTGAGTTATTGATAAATGTAATTATAAGTTATAAAATAGCATAAAGTATTATTAGTTATTAATAAAATAAGTTTTAAATGTAAAATAAACAATTTATTTTTTATAATAATAGGTAATCAGCCGCATACCACTTCGGGTACTTCCTCACTTCGTTCGGTCGCGTTGACATTTGATAAGTGTAGATATCACTGGCAGGAAGATGCCTGCGAAGCGTCACGAACGAAGATGGGGTAGAGCTAGGTGCAACAAACTTAAAAATTTTCAGCATATATTATAATAATAAAATATTACAAAAAAGACGAAGCATACAAATAATATACCTCGTCTTTATTTTTAGATAAAACTTTATAAGAAAATTATTCTACTTCTTTTATATAAACTTTATTCATAGCAGAATTTTCCAAAGGATTATCATTATGATCTCTTTTTAAAGAAACTATCTTATCAGCAACATCCATTCCATTAACAACATTTCCCCAAATTGTATACTGACCGTCCAAATGCGGAGCATCAGCTACACAGATAAAGAATTGAGAACCAGCACTGTCTGGGTGCTGACTTCTAGCCATAGAACATATTCCTCTTTTATGATGTTTATCACTAAACTCAGCAGGAATATTAAATCCAGGACCTCCAGTACCATGTAAATGTCTTTTTGCAGCATCTTTGCTTACAGGATCTCCGCCTTGTATCATAAAGTTAGGTATTACTCTATGAAATCTAATTCCATCATAAAAACCTTCTTTAGCAAGATTTTTTATAGCTTCTACATGCTTTGGTGCTAATTTTTCGTAGAATTCTATTTCTATAGTACCATAATCTGTTTCTATAAATAAATGTTCCATTATACTTTCCTTTACTAAAAAAATTATAAAATATTAATTAACTGTTTTTACATAAACCCTATTCATTCTAGCAGGTTCTATAGGGTTGTCATTAGCATCTCTTTTTAAAGCTGCTATTTTATCAGCAACGTCCATTCCGCTTACAACTTCTCCCCAAACTGTATACTGACCATCTAAAAATGTACTGTCAGCTACACAGATAAAGAATTGAGAACCAGCACTGTTAATACTCTGACTTCTTGCCATAGAACATATTCCTCTTCTATGAGAAACATCATTAAACTCAGCAGGTATAACAAAATTAGGACCTCCAGTACCATGCAAAGCTCTGTTAGGCTGTTTACTCAAAGGATCTCCTCCCTGAATCATAAAACCAGGTATAACTCTGTGAAAAAGAGTACCATTATAAAAACCTTCATTAGCAAGCTTTTTTATAGCTTCTACATGTTTTGGTGCTTTATCTGGAAAGAAAGCTATTTCTATAGTACCAAAATCCGTTTCAATAAATAAATGTTCTTTTGATGTTTTAGGTTTCTGTGCTATAAGTACAGCTCCAAATACTGTAATACAAAACAGTGAAATAAGAATAATTTTTAACTTTTTACCCAAAATATGTACCTCTTAATTTATTTTTTACTATTAAACAATTAACCAATCATAATGATAATAGTAATTTTTTATATAATTTTTTTATTAATTTTCAGAAGTATTATCTACTTGCTCATCTATAACTGAATTTTCTGTTTCTTCTGCTTGTTCCTGAACATCTTCTTCATCTTCTACAACAATTTCACCTTCTTTAACAGCTGATCTCTCTTCTGCTGTGATAGTATCTTCTTCTCCCTCAACTGCTGTTTCATCTTCTGTTACAGTTTCATCTGTCATTTCCTCTTCTGTTACAATTTCTTCATCAGCAGTTACATTTTCATCTGCTGTCATAGTTTCCTCTTCTGCTATTTCCTCATCTACTGCTGCATTTTCACCTGCTGTTTCTTCTTCTGCGGCAGTTTCTTCATTAACAGTTGTTTCAGGAGTTCTCTGATTATTTGTAGAGAAGTTTTTTATACTGCTGTAAGTTTGATTTGAGTCATAAGTACCTTCTCTAAGCTCACCTTTAAGGCTTGGTATAGTTAATATTTGTCCTGCTCTTATTACAGAAGGATCTTTAATTTTATCCTTATTGGCTTCATATATTTTTTTCCATAAATTACCATTACCGTATATGAAGTCATAAGAAGCTATACGCCATAAAGAGTCAGTGTTAGTTTTTCTAGCCTGAACTGTATAATATTTAGGGAAAGCTCCGTCTGTTACTACAACCTCTTCATTATTATCGCCTGAAACACCCATTGAATTTACTAAACTGATAACATTTTTTGAATGCATTAAAGATTCTGAATAATTATTAGCTATCAAAGTTTCTCCAGCAGAAGATAAAGATTTTGAAGCTTCATTATATGTATTAGGTTTGCTTTCATTATAACCGTCTTTTTTAGCTTTATCCATAGCTTCCTGAGCTTTTGCATATTCTAAAGGAGCTTCTAATCTGTCAAGTATATTCATAGCATCTCTTGATTTTGTTAGAGAGTTTGTATAGTCATTACTTGCTAATAAGTTAGCAGATTCATCTCTTAAATTAGTTATTTGAGTATCATTAGCATCTCCGTTAGTTAATACTGATTCGCTAATTAGATATTCTCTTCTCAAATCTATAGCAAGTACATTATAACCCAATTCTGATTTTTCAGCAGATTTATTATATTCAAGCATAGTATTTGTATAATCTGTACTGTTAGTAGCAGAATCAAACATATTATTTGCTGAATTAATATCATTAACTGATAAATTGTATAAGTTCATAGTAAGTTCATTAGTATCTCCGCCTACACCTTTAAATAAACTTAATTTTCTTTCAGCATCTCTCTGGCTATTTAAAACATATTCATAAACACCATATCTTGATATAATTTTATCTGAATACTCTTTACTTTGTCTTGAATATTCTATACTTTGATTATAATCACCAGCATCATGTGCTTCTATCGCCATTTCTCTGTATCTTTGTGCCAATTTATAATCATCACTTTCTTTTATAGACAAAGGTAAATCAGCAGGAAGCTCCGGAGGAAGTACTAACTCTTCCTGAGCATACAATAAACATGATAATGATAAAGTAATAAATAAAAATAGTCCTTTTTTCATTTTATAAACTCCAAAATATTTTATAAAATATAAGTTATAATATTATTGTTTTTTATTTAGCAGATGTTTTCTCTAAGTCATCAACTTGTTTAATTTTTTCTGATGCCTCTTTTATTCCTTTTACACTTTCATCGTATCTTATTTTAGTTGTGAAGTATGCTTTATGATGGTATTTTTTAGCATTTAAGAAACAACTCACAGCTCCTTCATAATCATTAGTGCTTAAAGCTGATAAGGCATTTATATAATTAAGTTCAGCAAACTCATAATTATCTTTATCTACTCTATAGGCTTTTATTTCTTTAGAATAAACTCTATCCATAGATGTTTCTTCTTTTAGCACTTCGGCATACTGCGGCAAACCTTCGTTAAGTACTGTTTGATAACTATTTGATGCAGTAGTAAGAAGTTCTTTTACTTTCTCAGGCTCTTTATTTTCATCTATAAGAATTACAGCCTCTGAAAAATTTGCTTCAGCTATATCAAACTGTTCTTTGGAATAGTTCTGCAAATCATACCTAATAGCTTTTTCTCTTAAAGTAGAAGCATCTTTATACTCTTTTAAAGGCATAGTTTCTGAACAGGATATTACAAAAACTAAACTAAATAATAATGTTGTAGAAATATATTTTTTTAACTGCATAATTACTCCAAACTATTTTCATAAAAAAACTATAATATACTTTTATATTATACTACTAATTGTAAAAGTCAATACTTACTTACAAATTTATATTATTATAGTAAAACTATTTTTTATATTCAAATTTATTTAAAAATAAAAAAGCAGGATAATAATAAAATATTACCCTGCCAATTAAGTTTCAATAATTATTAATTGTTAGTATCAGCAGTTGGAATTGTTCCTTTAAAAGTATAAACCAAATTTGTACCTGAAGCTGTAGTTATAGTTAATACATCTCCATTTAAAGAAATAGTATTTGCTCCGTTTAATATCTGTAAATATTCATTTTCTACAGCCATATCCTCTTCAGGTCCTGCCATTTTAGTAGAAGCTAAAGCAGTTAATGCAATTTTTTCTCCATCTAAAGAGAACTCTGTAGTATAGCTATTAACAGCTGATTTTCCGCCTAACATATTAGTTGCTGGAAAAGCTATAGTAACTTCTTTTCCTTCATACATGTTAGTAAGAGAAAATTCTTTACCTACTAGATCATCAACTATAATTACAGCTGCTGTTATAGCTGTATCAGTAGGTGCATTAGATGATGTATCAGTTTTATTTCCTGAACATGATACTGCAAAGATTGTTCCCGTAATTACGAGAACTAGTGACAATAATTTTTTCATTCTATTTTCCTCAAAATTAAAATTTTAGAAAATATTATAATATAATTAAATTTAATTATCAATGTTATGAATAGTAATAATTGTAAAAAATACTAATATTTTTTGTAAAAACATTTAAATAATCAATTAAAATCAATAATATTTATCTTGCCCCTGCGTTTTTTAATATAGATACTATCTCTTTATGATTTCTTTCAGATGCATAATTTAATGCACTCTTGCCATATTTATCCTTAATATTAATATCAGCACCAGCTTTTACCAATATACGTACTATTTTTACATGACCTCTGGAAGAAGCTCTGCTCAATGCTGTTCTGTTTCTAATATTTCCTGCATTAAGATTAACTTTTTTATCAATCAAAACCTGAACTACCTCTGTTAATCCTTCTTCTGCAGCTTCTATTAATGGAGTTTCACCCATTCTATCTTTAATATTAATATCAGCTCCTGAGTTTATTAATTCTATTGCTTTTTTTACATCTCTTCTCTCTAAAGCCTCCATTAATGGCGAAGCATACTGTCTGGCAAATAAACTTACACTAAAAATCATCATAAAAATAATTATGTTTCTCATAAAAAATCTCCAATTTATAAAATAATTATACTTTTAAAAAAGAGTATAACAAAAAAATAATAATTGTCAATTTTTTGTAAATAAATATATATTAATTTTACAATAAAAAATAATAAACTTAACTTAAAATATTAATATTTTTAAGCTATTGAAATTTTACTCTAACCGTATTATCTATATAACTGCTGTCTATAGTTCCAAGAGCTTTAATTTTTGATATCATATCATCTCTGCAGTCTTTACCTGTCATATTAATATTATTTCCTTTCTGAGCTATAGAATTGCCGTTTTCATCAACATAGCTTCCTCCGCTGTATATATATGTTGATAAAGCCGCTCTGTAAGATTGAGCCTCATTGATAGGTGTACCATTTAATTTAGCCGATATTAAATCTCCGCTGCTAGAGTATAAAACTTCCATTCCTCTTGACATTTGTAAAAATCCGCCTCCTGAGTTTGTAGGAATTACTGTGCTGTTCTTACAAGATATTTTAAGCAGATCAAGTATATCTTTTCCAGTTAATGAAACTAATATTACCTCATTATCAAATGATGAAACAGTCATTATATTTGCTAATGTTATATCTCCTTTACTAAATCCAGCCCTGATGCCTCCTGAGTTTATAAAAACTATATCTGCTTTATCGCCTTCCTGATTGGAATCTAGTATCAAATCACAAACAAAGTTTCCTAAAGCTGTAGACTGCTGTCTTATTGTCATGACATCATAAGTAAAATCTTCAGACAATGTACCTATTTTTACATTAGATTCCTGTTCAACTTGAGCTTTCATTTCATTAATTAAAGCAAGCATATCAGCATCTTGTTCTATTGTTTCATCCATTGCAACTAATTTATAATTAAATCCTGAAATATTTCCATTATAAGCATTTAAATTTATATTTCCTAAATACTGTCCGTAACAGCCTGCCTGCACTATAGGAGTACCATTAACAGTTTGAGGTTTTTCCATCACCGTATGAGTATGTCCTCCTATTATAATATTAAAAGTATTAGGTATAGCATTGGCAATTTCTACATCAATGTTATATCCTGCATGACTTAGAAGTATTGTTGCATCATTAGTTGTGTTTAAAGGAATTTCTGAGATGAATTTTTTTAATGATTCTATTTCATCTTCAAATACTAAATTTTGAGTGTATTGAGGATTGTATCCTGAGTTTTTTACTGTTACTCCTACTACAGCAATTTTGATTCCATTGATATTTGTAACCATATAAGGCTTTGCATAATAACTATTATTATTTTTTATATTTACTGAAAGAGTAGGGAAGTCTCTATCTTTCATTATTTGATTAAAATTATCTAATCCGTAATCTATAAAATGATTTCCTACTGCTGCTGCACCTACTCCGAGTTTATTCATAATTTTTATTTCATCATCACCTTTGAAAACTGTTGAATAAATACTTCCAGTAATTGTATCACCAGCATGAAGAACTAAAACATTATTATTAGTAGATCTTACCTGTTTTATATATGATGCTCTTCGGGCTGCTCCGTACTTTCCATTTTCTTCTTCATCTTTTCCATGAGTATCATTCATATGTATTATAACAAGATCTCCAGATACATTTTCTTTTGGAGTTAATGTATTATTTCTGCATGATAAAATTATCATTAAAACAAAAATAAAAATATAATAAATTTTTTTCATCATAATTATCCTTATTAAAAATATGATATTATATTTATATAATACATTTGTCAATGTGTATTTTATAGTAAATACAAAACATATACACTTGAGAACTCTCTATCATGTTTGTTCTATAGCATTCATATATTATCAAAATGTAACAATATGTTCGGCTGATTAAATATACTGAAAATTTTTAAGTTTGTCAATTTTTTTATTCAACTTTTGGCGAAGCCCAACACACACCATACTTAACAGTACTTCCTGAGGTCGCAGGCGGACAGCGTCAAAGTTTTTGCCAAAGGCACGCTTCGCGAAAAACGCAATTACTAGAACTTTATACTTTAAAGATATATATTAGACTTGTTTCAAAACTACTTGACAAAGTTAATTATGAAAATTATTTAATTTTAAAACTACAAATATAATGTTTTACATGTTGTGTAAATTAGTCTGGGGCACGACTGTGTGCTTCGCAGCAAAGCCCCAACTATAACTAAAAAAATACTAAATAAAAAAACTAAGTATTAATAAATTTAGTTTTGAAACAAGTCTATTAAATGTATGGTAATACCTGAAATTAGAGCTAAAAATGCAGTCTTTTCGCCTGCTTATGGAATGCAGATCGGGCACAACTGTGTGCTTCGCAGGGCTAGTACCCGAAAATAATAAAAATATAAAAACTAATTTTGACAAACTATAGTTGTTTAGGTATATACTAAAAATATTAAAAAACTTATAATCAGTTATATTCAGCTGCTATATAAAAGGTTTTATATTTATATATCTATTATTAATAAGAAAAATATAAAAATGATTTAATAGAACTATTTATATATTTCATAAAAATTGTCATATTCTATATCATTTTCTTTTAATATATTAGTTAATTTATCTTTTAAATGTATTTCACTTTCCCAAGACATTCCGCATCCTGCTGATATTTCGCTTGGTATTGATATTATTTTTCCAAGAAGCTCATTAGTTTCAGACATAATATTTTTAAATGATTTTTCAGCCCTCATAACATCTGTTGTTGTATTAAAAGTTATTATTAATCTTTTGTCTTTTATATCTTCTTTTTTTTCTGTATTAGAAGAGTTTTGTTTTATTTTATTTTTATTAGAGGCATTTTTTTCAAAACCAATAATAGCAGCCCCTATAGCACCTGCATATTGTCCTCTGCTGTCTGTAATAACTTTTCCGCCTAATGTTTTCTCTAAAGTTTTTATTAAATAATCAAATACACATAATCCTCCTGTAAGAAAGTACGTATCATCTTTAAACTTTCCGCAAAGAGAAGCAACTTTATTTGCAACAGAGTTTACTATTGCATATGCTATTTCATTTTTCTGTTTTCCGCTTGCTTTAAGGCTTATAACTTCTGTTTCTGCAAATACTGCACACATAGAACTTATAACAACATCTGTATCATTACATTTTTCAGCCTCTTCAAGAAGGGCAGGTATAGAACAGCCCAAAGAGTTTGCCATTAATTCTATGAATCTTCCAGTACCAGCTGAGCATTTATCATTCATAATAAAATTATCAACTTTTCCGTTTTTTATGCTTATTATTTTTGTATCCTGTCCGCCTATATCAATTAAAGTTCCGTTTAAATTATTGAATAAAAAATTAGCACCTTTGGCATGACAAGTAATTTCAGTTACAGTTTTATTTGCATATTCTATTGATACTCTTCCGTAACCTGTACCAGTAAAATATGAATTCTCTTTATTTATATTTTTTTCTTTAAGCATTTCTAATATTTTTGAAGCAGCTTCTACACCAGACCAGCCTGTAGGAATCATAAATAATTCTGTCAAATCATTTTTTTCATCGTCAAAAACAGCCACTTTTGAAGCAGTTGATCCTATATCTATACCAATATAATACATTTTATTTTTCCTTTATCTTTTATTTATTAATATTTTTTATTACAAATTTAAAAACGCCCGCTTATTTCTTTTACAGCATTAACACCCTTTTCTATTTCTTCTATTGTATTAAAGTAAGAAAAACTGAATCTTACAATCCCCTGATTAACAGTATTAAGAGAAGTATGCATAAGCGGTGCACAATGTCCTCCAGACCTAGTGGCTATATCATATTCAGAGGAAAGTATATCCGATATTTTAGCAGAATCAATATCCGCAATATTCAAAGATACTATTGATGTTCTTTTATCAGTGTTATAATTACCATAGAACTTTATATTTTCTATATTTTTTATTTCATCATAAAAATATTTTGCTAATTGTCTTTCATGATTTCTTATTTTTTCTATACCTTCTTCTTCTATAAACTTTAATGCAGCATTAAGTCCTGCTATAGAATGACTATTTAAAGTACCTGCTTCAAGTCTTACTGGCATGTTTTCAGGCTGAGTTTTTGAATAAGTTTTAATGCCAGAACCTCCAGTTTTTAAAGGTTTTATATCTATTCCTTTTTTTATACACAGCCCTCCAGTTCCCTGAGGTCCCATAAGACCTTTATGACCAGTAAAGCATACAATATCAATATTACTTTTTTTCATATCTATATCTATACTTCCTGCACTTTGAGAAGCATCTAGTATAAAAAGTATATTGTATTTTTTACATAAACTGCCTATAAAATCTATATCCAAAACATCACCTATAACATTAGAGGCATGAGTACATATAATTGCTTTTGTATTTTGTTTTATATTTTTTTCTATATCATTATAATTTATTTTACCTTCGATATCGGCATTTATTATTGTAAGTTCTGTTCCAAGTTCCTGCATTTCATAAAGGGGTCTTAAAACGCTGTTATGTTCTAATGATGTTGTTATAATATGAGTATCTTTATGATTTTGTATTATACCTTTAATTGCAGTATTTAATGCTTCTGTAGAATTACTTGTAAATGCTGTATAGTTTGGAGTATATCCGTTAAAAAGTTTTACTATTCTTTCTCTTGTTTCAAGTATTATTCTTTCGCTGCTTAATGATGCTTCATAAGAGCCTCTTGATGCATTGGCAAAACTATTTATAGCTTCAAAAACTGCTTTTGCAACAGTATCAGGTTTTTTTAATGTGGTTGCAGCATTATCAAAATAAATCATAAAATTATCCGATAATTTTTTATACTAGGTAAACTAGTATATTAATTAATACCAGTTTACCTATTAAAAAAATGTTTTTTATTATTATTTAATATTATTTAAATGTTTATAATATATCAAAGCATTTCAACAAACGCTTCTAATCTAGTTCTTAACTGAGGAGCATCGCTGTTTGAGTAGTTAGTTTCTATTGCCAAATATGATTTTCCTAATCCTTCTACAGTCCTTCTTACTTTTTCAGTTTCTATAGCATATGTGTGGCATGCTGTAAGCGTAACATCTACAACTCCATCAACTTTATAATCTTCTATATACTGTTTTATTCTATCCATTCTGCCGTCATTAGGAGTCATAATAGAACAAGGTATATTTATGTATCTTTCTGCTATAGCTTCTATAGGGTCTTTATTTTCTTCATCAACAAGCATTTCAAAGTTTTTAGTTCCTATACAGTTTTCAATACATACAACGCTTCCGCCAATTTCTTCTATTTGTTTTATTACTTTATCAACAACGCCTCCAGTAGGGCAGCCTGTGATAAGTATTCTAGGAGTATCCTCATTAAAAGGAGTTTCGCCTTTATCATATCTTTCTTTCATATTTTGTGTAGTTTTTCTGATTTCTTCAAAGAATTCTTTTTTATCAAATTTGAAATTAGAAGAGTTCATAACATCATGCATTTCAGTTCCTTTAACAGGAGAAGGTACTAATTTGGCAATGGAGAAAAACTCTTTCATAACGTTTCTCTCTTCATTGCATAATTTTATAGCATCTTTCAATTTTTCTTCTGTTATTTCTACATTAAACTTTTCTTCTAATTTTTTTATAAGCTCTTTTATTTCATTTTTCCAAAGTTCAAAAGAATAACTGTTTCTTGTATGAGGCAGCTGCATAACATGAGTATCTTTTACTTCTCCCAAAAGTTCATACATCTTCTTTTTACCGTCGCATGTAGTCTCTCCCACTATTAAATCAGAAAAATACATATAAGGACATTTATCAGTAATAGCAAATCCGTAACTTGATTTTATTAGCGGACATAAATTTTTAGGCAGATGTTTTTCTGCTTCAGGTATAGTCTCTTCGCTTGTAGAGCATAATGATACGCTTAAAGCATCAGCAGCATATATTATTTCTCTAGGCGTATAAGTACAAAAAATACCTACTACATTTCTTCCTTTGTCCTTTTCCGCTTTCATGGTAAGAAAGCCTTTTTTGCGTGCATCTGCAAATGTTTCAAAAATTTCTGGTAAATTGTTGTTAGACATATTATTACTCCCTAAATATATTTGTTTATAAAAATAGAAATGGATTCTATATCCTATAGAATTAAAAGATTATAATGTATGTTTTGTATATTTGTTGGATAGGTAAGAAACGGCTACTATCAATTTGTTTACAGCAAAATCAATAATCATAATTAGAATTATAATCAAAATAACTTTATTTGTCAATTAAAAATATACAAATAATTTATAACATTTCAACAAATGCTTCTAACCTAGTTCTTAGCTGAGGAGCATCACTGTTTGAGTAGTTAGTTTCTATTGCTAAATATGATTTTCCTAGCTCTTCTGTGGCTCTTCTTACTTTTTCAGTTTCTACAGCATAGGTGTGGCATGCTGTAAGCGTAACATCTACAACACCATCTATTTTATATTCGTCTATATATTGTTTTATTCTGTTTATTCTTTCATCATTAGGCGTCATCACAGAGCATGGAATATTTAAGTATCTCTCTGCTATAGCTTCTATTGTATCCTTATTTTCTTCATCAACAAGCATTTCAAAACTTTTTGTACCCACACAGTTTTCAAAGCATACTACACTTGCACCTGCTTCTTCTATTTGCTTTATTATTTTTTCAACAAGTCCGCCTGTAGGACAGCCTGTTATCAAAATTCTAGGAGTATTTTCATCAAAAGGATATTCTCCGTTATTGTACTTTTCTTTTAAATTATCTGTTAATTTTTTTATTTCTTTTACATAAAGTTTTCTGTCAAATTTATAATTAGATGACTGCAAAGCTTCATGCATTTCACTTCCTTTAATAGGGGAGGGTACTAATTTTCCTAAATCAAAAAACTCTTTTATTGTTTTTCTCTCTTCATTGCATGATTTTATTGCTTCTCTTAATTTTTCTTCTGTAATTTTTATATTAAATTTTTCTTCCAATCTTTTTATAAGTTCTTTTATCTCATTTTTCCAAATTTCTAATGATAATTTATTTTGAGAATGCGGAAGCTGCATAATATGAGTATCTTTTATTTCACCTAAAAGCTCGTACATTTTCTTTTTACCGTCGCAAGTTGTTTCTCCTATTATAATATCAGAAAAATACATATAAGGGCATTTATCACTGACAGCAAATCCGTAGCTTGATTTTATTAGCGGACATAAATTTTTAGGCAGATACTTTTCAGCTTCAGGTATAGTCTCATCATTGGTAGAACATAATGATACGCTTATAGCATCAGCAGCATATATTACTTCTTTAGGTGTATATGTACAGAATGTTCCTACTACTTTTCTTCCTTTATCTTTTTCTTCTTTCATAGTAAGAAAGCCTTTTTTGCGTGCATCTGCAAATGTTTCAAAAATTTCTGGTAAATCGTTGTTATTAGACATAATTATATCCTTTAAAATAAAATTAAAAATTAATTATTATTCTATAGACTATAGAAAGAATATATTAATTATGTCTGGTATATTTCTTAGATAAATAACCTACAGCAGCTATTATTTTTGATTTAGAAAAATTGTTTATCATTATATAATTACTTTATAATTATTTTTAGTATCTCCAAATTCCCCATACATCTATACCGCCTCCGAATGCATTATTAATTTCAAAGTCAGTACTTTTTCTCATTATTCCCTGACCCTCAGCATAAGCAGTAAGACCGAATGTGAGGTTTTCTATAAGTGTCATTCTCATTTCACCTTCTATACCATAATGCATATTATAATATCCATCTGTTTTGAATATATTTCCTTCAAACATCAGCCTAGGCATAATATAGGCGTAAAAAGCACCAAGTTTTGTTTCAAATTTGGCAGGCACTAATACATAGAATCTCATACTGTCGGTAGAACGTTCGCCATTATCATCATATAAATAATTGTTTAAAGCATCTTCAGCATATCCAGCATCTATACTAGCCCATCTGGCTCCTATACCATAGTAAAATGCTACTTTTAAAGGCATACTTATCTGTACTGGGAAATTATCAAATCTTGTAAGCATAATATTGCCGTATAAAGAACCTCCTATAACCATAGGGGCTATATTAGTTCCCGTTACAGTGGTATTTGTAACTGAAGATAATTGAATACCATAATGAAGAGAAATTGTAAACTCATCTAATAATCCGCCTCTGAACATAAAACTAAATTTCGGAGTTGTACTTATAGATACTTTCCCTCCATAATAGTTTTTGTCTCCAAAAGAAAATGATAAAGGAAGAGAGAGTCTGTATCTTTCATTGGCAAATCCGAATGAAAAGGAATGGCTGTGAGCGATAGGTCTGTTTTTATCTGTAAGATCATTATATAAATTAAACTGATATCCGAAAGCAAACATTCCGTAACTTAAGCCTACAAATGCTTTAGGCAGAAATGCTAGTTTTCTTTTTCCATCTTGATTTGTGTAGCTGTTATCGACTATATGTGATAAATCTAATATAGATACTCCCAATTTTAAAGGTGTATTACTATTCATAAGCGGAGCAAAGTCGTATATTGTACTCACTCTATCAGAACCGAATCTTGTTGATGTAACTCCTTCTATCAAATTGTGCATATTATCTTTGTCTGCTATATCATCTATAGCGAATGCAAAAGAACTCAGTAATAACAGCATAAATACAATTTTTTTCATTTTTTCTCCACTTCTTATATTTTATGTTCTTAAAAACAGATATTATTTAATAATGTAATAATTTTACAAATTTTTTATAATATTATCCAATAGTGTATAGTAGAAACCTTATTTTTTCAAGTGCTGATTTCATATAAAATATAGTTATATAGTTTATTAAATTAAATACTGTTTTCTTCCGATATATTCCTAAATATGAGTATTTAGTTATGATAAGAGATTTTTTTTATTTTATTGTTATTATTTTATCCAAAACTATAATAGATTTATTTAGATTATTTGGAAGTATTATAATATTCGGATTTATACTTTATATTCTTTCATCTATAACAAGAAGGATATTCGCCAAAACATTAGGTTCTAAAACAGAGGTTTATATAACAGGCTGGATAGGAACGCCTATACATGAACTTTCTCATGCCTTATTCTGCATTATTTTCAGACATAAAATAAATGATATAAAACTTTTTAACAGTAAGTCTGACACTATAGGATATGTTCTTCATAGCTATGATTCAAGAAGCTGGTATCAGCAAATGGGTAATTTCTTTATAGGTGTTGCCCCAATTATAATTGGTACTTTGATAGTATATTTGCTTTTTATGCTGTTAGCTCCAGAACTTAAAAATAATATATTTGAAATGCCTAATTTAAAATATAAGCAGATGTTTAATTCAGAAATTTTATCTATCATATATTATAGTGTTTCTAATATATTTATCTATACATACAATATTTTTATGAATATAATAAAAAATTTTGCTCTTTATGCTCCTTTTAAGAGTATAACATTTTGGATATTTTTGTATTTATCTATTTCTATAGCTTCTCATATGGAATTAAGTCCTGCCGATATTTCACATGCTTGGAAGGGTATTATTGTTATATTTGCATTGTCTTTGATTATAAATACATTTTTAATTCTGATAAAAGTATTTTTGAAATTAGAAATTCCAGATTCTGTTTATATTTTTATAAATAGAATGCTTGAAACTTATAACATGCTTTTAATATTTTCAGCTATAATATCTTTATTTAATTTTATAATATCATATATAGTTTTGACGCCTATTAATCTTATAAGAAATGGGAAACTCATTAATCCTTTTTAATAGAGTGTATATCCTAAACAATTATATTTTGTTAAATTTTAGTTATTTATAAATGTCATTATAGTTTATTTGCAACATAATATATTTTTATTAATCAACAAAATATGTTTTATATGTATAGTAAATTACTTATTTGGTATAATAATAGGTAATCAGCCGCACGTATCGTTGACATTTGATAAGAATAAACAATACCGTGCGTCCCGAACGAATATGAGGAGAGTTCGCGGTTGACAAAATAAAATTGTTTCAGTATATATTAATAATAAAATTATTTTTAATTAAATTTGTTAATATAGATAAAAAATTATTAGGCAAACTTCATATAATTTTATTTATAATTAAAATATTAATTTCTTCTTACTTGTTTCTTTATTGGTCTTTTATATGATGTAAATACTTATTCAGCAGATTTAAATACATTTATGGATAAGGATAATCAAGTATATCTTCTAAATATAATATTATTATTTGTGTATTAAAAAATACAAAGCTATTTAGAGAGAGTTTTTAAATAATCTGATGCTTCTTTCTGTTCTTTACGAATAGCAAACTCCAAAGCCCTTTCGCCGTCTTTATTTTTATGCTCTATATCAGCACCATTTTCTATTAAAAGTTTAATAGTATCAATATCTCCAATTCCAGATGCAAACATTAAAGGTGTTACAAGTTTGAAATTTTTAGCATTAACATCAGCCCCAGCCTCAACTAATGATTTTATTATATCATACTCTTTTGTTAAAGATGCATAGAGAAGAGCTGAAAATAAAGGCTTATCCCTTAAATTAACATCAGCCCCAGAATCTATTAAATATACAGCAATATCTTTATGCTTTTCTGCACAGGCAAACATCAAGGCAGTTATCCCAGTTTTGCTTCTTGCATTGATATTAGCACCTTCTTCTACTAAAAGTTTGGCTATATCAAAATAACCCTTCTTAGCACATATCATAAGTAATGTAAACCTAGTCTCTTCATCTCTTGCATCAGATAAACTGCTGTCAGCCTCTAAACATTTTTTTACATTATCAAAATCATTATTTTTTACATACTCAACTATATCAGACATTTTGACAAAGCCCTTTTATAGATTTATAAATTACTGCCATTTATAAGATTCTACAAACATAGTAGATATTGCTATACAAGCAACAGCCCAAATAAAAAAGAATATAACATTTTGTATATCTATCATACCTTTAGTAAAATCTGAAAAATATGTAGTGATGGAAATAGCATTTAATATTTTGCTGGCACCTGTGAACATTTCACTAAGCCAATTTATAATGTATGCAAATACTCCCATAGAAACACCCAAAATAGCAGCAACTAATTGGCTTTTAGATATACTTGTAGCAATAAGTCCAAGTCCTAATATAGCTGTTCCAAGAAGGAATAATCCCAAATACCCGCTGAATATAACTCCTATATCAGGTTTTCCAAATACCATAAGAAGTATAGGATAAACAAAAGTCATAACAAGAAGAGAAGCATAAACAACTAATACTGATAAATATTTACCCAAAACATACTGCAAAGAAGTAATAGGAGCAGTCATTATAAGCTCAAAAGTACCAGAAGCACGTTCTTCAGCTATAAGTTTCATACAAAGAATAGAGAGAAATAATATTGTAAAAAAACCTATATTATACATAGTGTTTTCCATAACTGCCAATCTGCTATAATAAACTTCTATAGTAAAAAAGTATCCAGTCAAAGCTAAATATATAAATCCTAATATATAATATAAAGGCGATACATAAAAGGACTGAATCTCTCTTGAAAATACAACATATATATTTCTCATTTTAACCCCTTAAAATATTAATTATTGTCATCATTTTTTTCTTTATTATCATTATAAGAAACTATTTCATCTCTTATATATTTAGATTTATCAAAATCTTCATTTTTCTTTTTATCTGTGAAGTAAATAAATACCTCTTCCAAAGATCTCTCTTTAGCTCTAATTTCTAAAACATCAAAGTTATTATTAACCAAATGCTTAACTATTGCCGCCCTAGAATCATTACCTCTTTCACATTCTATAAGTATATCTCCGAAAGCATTAGCCTCAGCCTGTACTACTCCATTAACTTCTCTTACACATAAAAGAGCATCATTATATCTTCCAGCCACTTTAAGTTCAATATTTCCTCCCAATATCTCTCTGTCCATAGCCATTTTTAAGCCTTCAATAGTATCTTCAGCTATTAATTCTCCGCTGTCTATAATCAAAGCTCTTTCGCAGGTATCTTCTACTTCGCTTAATATATGAGTAGAAAGTATAACAGTTCTAGTTCCTCCCAAACTTTTGATAAGTGATCTTACCTCTATTAACTGATTAGGGTCAAGTCCGCTTGTAGGCTCATCTAATATCAAAACTTCAGGATCATGAATTATAGCCTGAGCTATTCCAGTACGCTGCTTATAACCTTTTGATAAATGCCCTATTATTCTATTTCTATATTTTGTAAGTCCTGTAATTTCTATAGTATTTTCTAAAGCAGTTTTTATATGTTTTCTAGGTATGCCTTTAAGTTTAGCACAAAATCTTAAATAATCTATTACAGTCATTTCTGTATATAAAGAAACATTTTCGGGCATATATCCTATTCTCTTTTTAATTTCTATAGGGTTATCATATACTTCATAATCATCTAAATAAACGTATCCGCTTGTAGCAGGAAGATAACCAGTAATTATACGCATCATAGTACTTTTACCAGCTCCGTTAGGGCCTAAAAATCCTACTATTTCTCCCTTATTTATGGAATAGGATACACCTTTAAGAGCAAGATGTTCTCCGTAATATTTAACTATATTATCAACTTTAATCATCAATAATCCTTAAAATATTTATTATAAAAATTAATGCGGTATTGTAACAGCTAAATTTTTATTTATCAAGTTATAATTATTATATTATCGCAAAATAATATTTTTCCAATAACAAAAAATTATTAAGCATTAAGCACAAGAAATAAATAGCATAAAAAAACCTATCATTTTACTGATAGGCTTTTTTATTAAAATAAAATTAATGTCTTAATTATTGAGCTGCAGTATTATCAGTAGTAGTTGATGAAGAACCGCCATTATCACCTGAAGAAGGTTTAATATTTTTTATAGCATCAACAGCAGCTTGTCTAACAACTATAAAATATTGATCATTTTGAGCTAAATCTATCAAATCACTTAGAGCAGCCTGATCGCCTATTTTACCTAAAGCAACAGCAGCTTCATAAACAATAGCTTGAGTTTTAGCTAATCTTAATTGGAAAAGCAAAGCAGCTACGCCTTTAGGACTTCCTATTTCACCTAATGCCTGAGCAGCAGCTATTATATTAGAAGTTTCTTGTTCAGAATATAACATTTGAGATATATATTCCACAGAAGTTTCTGATTTAGCAGCTTTAGCAGCCTGTAAAGCCTGATAGCGAACCATAGAGTCAGAATTTTGAGTAGTAGGAGCATTCAAACCATAACTTACATATCTGTTAATTGCTTCTAATAAAGTTTCTGAATTAGCACCTTTTTCACTTAAAGCTTTGAAGCATAAAGCTTTAACTTGAGGAGAGCCTCCCTCTATAGCTGATATTAAAAGTCTTTCATCTTGGCTAGCCAAAGCATCTACAAAATTTTGAGACAACTCTTCTCTTGGTTTATTACCTGTAGATTCTGTTGTTGTTTCAGTAGTATCTTGAGCAAAAACAGATGATAAAGAAAATGCAAACATTAATGTTACGATAAATATTTTCTTGAGCATTATACAACCCCTTAATATATTAAGTTCTACTAATAATACTATTATTAGCCAATAATTGCAAGCAAATTTAATAAATTTATAAAAAATAATTATACCAAAAACGGCATATAAATAGATTTGTTTCAAAACTCAATTTCTTAATACTTATAGTTTTTTTATTTAGTATTTTTTTAGTTATAGTTGGGGCTTTGCTGCGAAGCACACAGTCGTGCCAAACCCCACTTATTTTGTGACGCTATTCCCTTGCTCTGTGTGCTGTAGACAGGTGCGGCACAAAAAAGTAAAAAATACTGTATGTTTATATACTAAAATAATAATTTATACAACAAGTAAAACATTATATTTGTAGTTTTAAAATTAAATAATTTTTATAATTAACTTTGTCAAGCAGTTTTAAAACAAGTCTAATATATAAAATGAATTTACATATTCTTTTTATTTTTTACATTATATTTGTTACAAATTCTTTAATAATCTCTTGCAAAAAGATGTTTTATATTTATAATTATTAGTATACATAATATAACATATACACCCAAAAATAAAAACTCATAATATGTAATGGAGGATATTATGAAAAAAATCATCAATAATATAAACGACATAATAACAGAAGAACTTGGCGGAATGCAGAAAGCATATAATGATTTAATAAAAGTAAATTATGATCCTATATTTGTAACGAGAGCTTCTAAAAGCAGTAAAGTGGCTTTAATTTCAGGAGGCGGATCTGGACATGAGCCTTTGCATGCAGGTTTTGTAGGATACGGAATGCTTGACGCTGCATGCCCTGGTGAAATATTTACTTCTCCTACACCAGATCAAATGGAAGAGGCTGTTAAAGCTGTAAATTATGAAAAAGGGGTTTTATTTTTGGTAAAAAACTATACTGGAGACGTAATGAACTTCCAAATGGCTGAAGATCTATGTAAAGCCGAAAATATTGATGTTAGAAGTGTTATTATAGATGATGATGTCTCTGTAAAAAATAGTTTATACACCACTGGAAGAAGGGGAGTAGGTGCTGCAGTATTTTTTGAAAAGATTTGCGGAGCTTCTTCTGAAAGAGGTGATAATATAGATAAAGTTTTGGAATATGCTAATTACTGCAAAGAAAATGCACGTTCTATGGGTATGGCTTTAACTTCATGCACTGTACCTGCTGTTGGAAAACCTACCTTCGATATATCTGATGATGAAATAGAAATGGGAATAGGAATACATGGAGAGCCAGGAAGAGAAAGAATAAAATTAATAAGCTCTCAAAAAATTGCTGAAACTATGATGGAGGCAATATGTTCTGACATACCATACAAAACTGGAGATGAAGTTATATGTATGGTTAATGGTATGGGTGCTGCTCCTTTGATGGAACTTTATATATTATACAATGATGTTCACAAAATAGCTGAAAAAAAAGCATAAAAATAGTAAGAAATCTTACCGGAAATTATGTTACTTCTATAGATATGGCAGGAGCTTCTATAAGTTTAATAAAAGTTAATGATGATATATTAAAATTATGGGATTATCCTGTTCATACTGCAGCTTTAAGATGGGGTATGTAATAAAAATAAATAAATCTTAAATTAAATAAAAGGGGATATTGATGTATAATAGCATAAAAATAAAAGAATGGCTTATTAATCTCTCTAAAGTTTATGATGAAAATAAGGATTATCTTACAAAACTTGATGCTGATATAGGAGATGCTGATCATGGGATAAATATAAGCAGAGGTTTTGGTTTTGTAAGAGAGGCACTTACTAAAGATGAAAATACTTCTATATCATCTATATTCAAACAAACAGCTGCTATGCTTATAAAAAATGTAGGCGGAGCTTCAGGACCTCTATACGGCACATTCTTTCTTAATGCTGTAAGTATATCTTCAAATAAGGAAGAATTATCATTAAATGATATAGCAGAAATATTTAATAAAGGTACAAATGCTATATCTGCACTAGGAAAATCAAAAGCTGGTGAAAAAACTATGCTTGATACCTTATATCCTGCAGTAGAAGCTATGAAAAATAATGCTGATAATTTAGAAAATTTCAAAAAAGAAGTGCTAAGATCTGCAGAAAATGGAATGAAATCTACAATCGATATGATAGCTACTAAAGGAAGAGCCAGTTATTTGGGAGAGAGAAGCAAAGGACATCAGGATGCAGGTGCTGCTTCTTCTTATATGATGATAAAAGAATTGATAAATATATTATAAAATATTAAAAAATAAAAGTATTAAAAGGAATTAATGTGGTTAGTTTAATATTTGTTTCACATAGCTATGATCTTGCTAAAACGACAGTTGAATATATAAAAAAAGTTACAAATACTGATATACCTATAGCTTTTTCTGGAGGAAGCGGAGATGATCATAAAGAGCTTGGTACTGATGCTGTAGAAGTTTTTAATGCTATAGAAAGTGTGTATTCTGATGATGGGGTTATAATATTCTGTGATTTGGGAAGTGCATTGATAAGTTCTGAACTTGCTTTATCTATGCTTGATGAAGAAAAAGCAAAAAATGTAAGAATGACTTCAGCTCCATTTATAGAAGGAGGCATTAATGCAGCTATACAGTCATCTTTGGCTAAAAATATTGATGAGGTTATTAATGAATCACTTGAAAGTTTAACTCCTAAAATATCATATTTTAAAGATAAATTAGATTACTCTATCAATAATAATGATTTGCTTGAAGATATAGAGTTTAAAGATTATATAAAAGGCGAATATAAAATACTTTTAGAAAATGGTTTTCATGCAAGACCAGTATTTATGTTTATTAATATAATAGCTAACTCAAAAAGTAAAGTATTTATTTCTAATAAAACAAAACATAAGCCGCCTGTATCTGCTGACAGTATAACTAAAGTAACATTGCTCAATATAGAATACGGCGATGTAATGGAGATTTATGCTAAAGGTCCTGATGCTGAAGATGTACTTGAAAGATTTGAATATTTAGTAAATGGAAAAATTGAAACAAAATATAAAACTCAGTCATCAAAAGATATAGAAAGTGATTATAAAGTCGTATGTGATGGATTTGTAAGCGGCAAAGCTATGTATATGTATTTTGATATAAATGTCAAAAAAGAGTATGTAAAAGATATAGAAGCTGAAAAAGAGAAATTTCAATCAGCAATTGAAAATGTAAAAAATGATCTTCTCGAACAAAAAAGCATTATAGAAAAGAAAAAATTGCAGAATAATGAATATTTAATATTTGAAACATATATATCAATGCTTTTTGATGATTATGCCCTAAAAGAAGTTTATAGTTTAATAGAAAATAAAAAATATTCAGCTGCTTATTCATACAATAAAGTTATGAGAAATATATTTAAAAGTTTTGATTCATTAGATGACGGATATATCAAAGAGAGAAAATATGATGTAGAAGATATACTTTATCAGGTGTTAAAATACTTATTGGATGTAAAAATAAACTTACCAGAAGAAGATAATGTGATACTTATAGTTGATAATATATATGCTTCCATAGTAACAGAAATAGGACAAAATATAAAGGGTATTATATCTATTAATGGAAGCGCTATGTCTCATGCTGCTATATTATTAAGATCATTGAATGTGCCTTATATTATATTTCCATATGCTATGCAGTTAAAGGGGAAAGAAATAGTAATAGATACTAAAAATAAAGACGGTAAAGTTATTTATTTAAAAAATAGATAAAAATTACAAATATGATGTTTTACATGTTGTATAATTTCTTATTATAGTGTATAAAAGTGCATTCTTTTGATTATTTACGGCAGTCCTATAGGAGTACGCCAAGCAGATGCAAGTGATTTTGCAGCAAAGCTGTAATCAAAAAAATATTAAATTAAAAAATTATAAGTATTAACAAATTGGGTTTTGAAACAAGTCCATTTTACATTAACAAATGTCTATTGTTATTATAGGTATGTAATGTTATATAAAAACTGGAATAAAAAATGAACATCAATATCAATACTCTGATTATAGTTATAATAGTAGCTGTTGTTATATTGTGGCCTATTATCAAAAAAATTACAAAAAATATAAAAATAGAAAACTCTGAAAGCATACATATAGCCTGCCTTTACGGTGATTTGTCTAAAATAAAAAGACTTCTTGCTTCTGGAATAAATATTAACTCTAAAGATTTCAGCAATAAAACTCCTTTAATGTATGCAGCAGAAGACGGAGCTATAGATACCATTGACTTTTTAATAAGAAATGGTGCTAATATTAATGATACTGATGTTAGAGGAGACAGTGCTTTAATTATAGCTGTAAAAAACAACAATATAAAAGCCTCTCAATTATTAATAGAACATGGTGCAGATTTGAATATCAAAAATGAGGATAATAAAGATGCTTTAAATATTGCTAAAGATTTGGGATATAAAGAAATTACAGATTTTATAGAAAATAAAGCAAACTAAAAAGAGGTATTTAAATAAATATAAACACCTCTTTAAAAAATTATTAATTATTGTTATTGCTTCTTGTTATATTAGTAGAGCCGCATATAGGACAATGTGATACTGAATCCTCTATTATGTCATCAATTTGAGTTATATCATCATCTTCGGATATATTGATTTCTTTATCATCTACTGCCCAGAAATTTGAACAGTCTTTACAGTAAAAATGAATTAAATATTCTCTGTATGTAGGATAATTTCCCTCTATTTTTCTATATCCATCTATAATATTATGAGCCATACTTCCTCCAATTTTTAATATAAACAGAATTTAAGAATTTTTATAAAAAAGTCAATCAATATATTAATCAAATAATACATAAATTCTCTTTTTTGTATAAAAAAATCATAAATTACTATTTATTTCAATTTTTAATTACATAATACAAACAAAACATACATAAAATTGTAAAATATATTATATTTTTTATATATTAATTTTACTTTTTATATAACTGTATGTTTTATTATTATCCAAAAATAACAAGGAGGTAAAGTATGATAAAAAATACTAAACTTTTCATCTCTGCACTATTTCTAACTATTTTATCAGCTTCAATATTGACAGCAGCAGACATGCCTATACAGGCGAATCAGCTTCCAAAAAAAGCTCAAGACTTTATAAGTGCTAATTTTGCTAATGACCCTGTTGTATATGCTGAACAAGACAGAAATAGTTTTAAAGCAGAACTACAAAGCGGAATAGAAATTGATTTTGATAGAAATGGTGATTGGACTGATGTAGCTTCTGAACGTACTCCTTTGCCTATTAACTTTATACCTGCTAATATCATAAATCCAGTACAAGCAAAATATCCTCAAGTTCCAGTACTAGAAATAAGCAAAGAATATAATAGCTACAAATTAAAATTAGGAAATAACAGGGAAGTTTATGTTGATAACAGCGGTAAAATAGTAGGTGATAAATTAGACTGATAAACTTAACTAAAAAATAATAAAAAGCTGGTATTTTTTTATGCCAGCTTTTTTATTGCAAAAATACATACACTTATTTTTACTTAATATTGTATTTATTTACTTTTTCTTTACTTTTCATATAAAAAAGTAAATTTTTATTAATTTTAACGTAAAAAATATTGACAAAAATCTGTTTTTTTACTATACTGTAGTTATAATAAAAAAACAAAAAAAGGAGCGATTTTTTTATGAAAAGAAAATTAAAACAAATTATTTTACTAGCATCTGTAATGATGTTATCAATTGCAAGCGTATTTGCAGCAGACATGCCTATACAAGCAAATCAGCTTCCAAAAAAAGCTCAGGACTTCATAAGTGCTAATTTTGCTAATGACCCTGTTGTATATGCTGAACAAGACAGAAATAGTTTTAAGGCAGAACTTCAAAGCGGAGTAGAAATTGACTTTGACAGAAACGGTGATTGGACTGATGTAGGCTCTGAACGTACTCCTTTGCCTACAAAATTTATACCTGCAAATATAATGAAAGCTGTTGAAGGAAAATATCCTCAAGTTCCAGTATTAGAAATAAGCAAAGAATATTTAAGCTACAAATTAAAACTAGGAAACAATAGAGAAGTTTATGTTGATAACAGCGGTAAAATAGTAGGCGATAAATTAGACTAATAGTTAAATATTAAATAACTAAAAAGGACTTATAATTATTTTCATAAGTCCTTTATTTTTTATAAATATTTAATTATTTCACATTAGGATCAAATATACTGTCTTCTGTCAATAAATCTTTGTATTCTGTAAGATAATAAGCTATAAGTTCCTCAACCTGTTTTTTATATTTATCTTTTAAACTTGGCTTAGTACCGATTATTGCATCTTTCCATAGTATTTTATTTAAAATGTCAGTTACTACGCCCTGAAGAGTATAAGGAACTTTATATTCCCCTACATGATGAAAACCTATATTATGCATATGCTCATGAAACATTAAACCTGCTGTATTAGCATATGCTTGACTTTGCATATAAGTATAATAGTCCCCAAACATAACATCTTCCATACTGCCCCATTTACCTGTGCTAAATCCTACCCATTTTCCTATAGGTATTTGACTTTCTGCCTGAAGTCCATGACGCAAATATCTTAATTTTCCTTGTTCACCTGTACCAGCACCAGCAGCAGTACCCATCTTTACATATACAAAATTATATTTAAGCGAACGAACAGTATCTATAACTTTTTTAGCATCGTATTTTTCACCTACTTTTAGTACATGTCCGTCATAGCTGTCATTTACAGAAGAACCTAATTGAGCATCTGCTGCTTTTATACGTTCTGCAAACTCTTCAGTATTAACTGCAAGTCTAATAAGTGCCATACATACTAACATATATTTTTTTTCATCTACTGTAATAGTAGTGTATTTTGTTAATCTGCTGTCTATTTCAAAATGATCTATACCTACCTGCCAGTAAGGATATTTTTTATCTATAGTTTCTTTACTAAAATCATCTGGTTTTAATGCACTATTAGTACATCCTAAAACAGATAATAATACCAAACTAAATACAAATAATTTTTTTATCATATATCTCTCCTTAAATTAATTGTTAGGAAGTATTTTAACACCTACCTGAAAACCTATATCAAAACTAGATACTGTTTGTTTAGTAAGTGCGGCAATATTCTGATTAGCAATAGTTTGATTATTTATAGAAGATTTTTTTAATGATAAGCCGAAATCTCCTCCTATATATCCGCCCAATACTAATGCAAATTTATTATCCGTATAAACAGAATAATCTACAGAAAATCTAATATAACCCATTGCCTGAACTTTAAACAAATCTTTTACTTGAAAAGCATTATAATATTCTATGTTTCTATCGATATTCTTATTCTTATAGTCCGTATATGATGAGATTGATCTTGAATATAATGGAATTTTCACCCCTAAATTTAATCCGAATGAAAACTTTTTCCAATTAAATTTAGGATATATTCCTATAGCTAAACTTTCAAGCGTATAATTTAGTGTATTTTTATAATTTTTATCCGTACTTTTTCTATAAAAAGAAAATTCATCATGGGCATATCCTAATTCCCCAAGAACACTAACACTCATATCTTTATTCATTTCAAATCTGTAGCCTATATGAAATGAAGCCCCAGCATCAAACCCTACAGCAGATTTTCTCTCAAACTGTTTTACCGCTGTTTCAAAATTATCCTGCTGCTGTTTAGTAGGATTTTTATTAGTTAGAGAATAACTGTTTAACCCCACACTCATTCCAATAGGAACAAATATACCTATCTCTATTCCGCTTTTAGCAAAAAGACTGCTTGCTGAAAATAGAAGCAATATTATAAATATATTTAATAATTTTTTCATAATTTTCTCTGTTATTATTTTTTTACTTATATGATTTTTTTACTTAAATTAATTCATAGGTCTTATTCTAGTGCCTATTTGAATTCCTAAATCCACACTAGACATATTACCTATAGGAACATCTACCTGAGTACCGCTGATTTTTCCCACATTACTAGGATATTTTAAAGCGAAGTCATATCCTAAATATGCCCCTACAACAAAATCAAATTTCTTAGATGTATATACCGCATAATCAATAGTTATTTTTAAATATGGTATTATATTAGAAGAAAAATAATCTTTATAATTTTTTGTATCAAGCATTTTAATAGATTCTGTAGAATATCCTAAAAGTTTATTATAGCTGGAATCATTGAATGTACCGCTTATAATAACTTTAAGTCCGAATCCTATACCTAAAGAAAATCTTTGATAATTAAATCTAGGAAGTACACCTATGAGAATACTATCAAAATTATAGTATTTATACTTCTGCATTCTTAAAGCTAATGAATTAGTATTAATACTTCTGCATTCTTAAAGCTAATGAATTAGTATTAATACTTCTGCATTCTTAAAGCTAATGAATTAGTATTAATATCATTTGCTCTATAATTAAGAGTATCTCTGCTGTATCCGAACTCTCCCATAAAACTAAAACTCATATCGTTGTTAAGCTCTAGTCTGTATCCCGCCTGAAACAAAACTCTTGCTTCAAAACCAACCTGTGAAGTCATTGTATTATTGCTTATATAGCTGTTATAAGTATTGCTTTGAGCTTTATTTAGACTTGAAGGCGGTTTATTATAATAATGAAATTCCTACACCTATTCCCATAGGCACAAAAACACCTAATTCAAGCCCGCTTTCTGCAAACACAGCAGAAGTAAAAGCAAATAATACCAATAATATTTTTGCTGCTTTCATCTTTATCCTTTCTTTAATATAATTTTTATAGTATCATATGTTAACATATTATTCAAGCATTTTTTTACATTTAAAACAAATAAGGTATATTTTATAAATATAACAATTAAATAAAAATAAACAAAAAATAAATTGCGTAAAAAAAATTATATTATATATACCTAAACAAATATGATTTGTCAAAAAATAAATTTTTAAATTTTAGTATTTGTGGGGACTAGCCCTGCGAAGCACACAGTCGTGCTACACCCCC
>NZ_CASEGO010000046.1 GCF_949287625.1 uncultured Brachyspira sp.
GCAATAGAGCAGCAGTCCGGAGTAGATCAGGTAAATATAGCAGTGTCTCAGATGGATACAGTAACACAGCAAAATGCCGCTTTAGTAGAACAGTCATCAGCAGCAGCAGAATCATTATTAAATGAGGCTAGAGAGCTTGAAAATGCTATGAGTTTCTTTAAATTAAAATAATAAGTATTTAATTAATATAATTATAAAAAATAAAACGTCTGATAATAAAAATTATCAGACGTTTTTTATTAAACACTAAAAAACACTAAAGAGTAATATCATCAATAATTCTTATCTCTTCATCGGTTAAATTCATTTTATTAATTATTTTTAAATTTTCTATTATCTGGCTTGGTTTTGATGCCCCTATTAATACGCTTGTAATTTCTTCATCTTTTAAAACCCATCTTAAAGCCATTTGTGCTAATGTCTCCCCTCTTTTTAATGCCAAATCATTAAGAGCTTTTATTTGTTCTAATTTTT
This sequence comes from uncultured Brachyspira sp., assembly GCF_949287625.1. Lineage (GTDB taxonomy): Bacteria > Spirochaetota > Brachyspiria > Brachyspirales > Brachyspiraceae > Brachyspira. Next base: position 475 of record NZ_CASEGO010000046.1, read on the forward strand.
TTCTTGTTATGACATCACGTTTTAAATATCTTCCATCTGCTGCTATTCTGCTGTCATCGGGTATGCCATTTAAATATTTATCAGTTAATAGACCTTGTGCCAGCGGACTGTATGCTATTATACCTTTTCCTAATTTTTTGGATTTTAATTTAAGACCGTTATTTTCTATAGTTCTATCAAATATAGAGTACCTGTTTTGATTTATAATAAAAGGCACATTTGCTAAATATAATAATTTTGAAGCCTTTTCTATATTAACTCCGTCATAATTAGAAAGCCCTGCATATAATGCCTTTCCGCTTTTTACTATTCTTGTTAATGCCTCTATAGTTTCTTCTAATGGAGTTTCAGGATCCATTCTATGATGATAAAATATATCAACATATTCTAAATTAAGTCTTTTTAAACTTTGATTAATACTTGCTATAAGATATTTTTTGCTTCCCCAGTTGCCATATGGTCCTTCCCACATGTCGTATCCTGCTTTTGTGCTTATAATAAGTTCATCTCTGTATTTAGATAATCCGTCATTTAATATTTTACCCATACTAATTTCAGCAGAACCATAAGGAGGTCCGTAATTATTTGCCAAATCAAAATGAGTGATACCATTATCAAATGCTGTTTTAATCATTTCTTTCATATTGCTGTAATCACATTCTGCACCGAAGTTGTGCCAAAGACCCAATGATATTATAGGAAGTTTTAATCCGCTTTTTCCGCATCTGTTGTATATCATATTATCATATCTGCTTTCAGAAATTTGCATTTTGAATCCTTTATAGAAAATATTTTATGATTTTTAATAATATTTGTTTATACATATTAAGTATAGATTTATTATGATATTATTCAAGTATAAAATGTAAAAATTATTTTAATTTTACTAAAATAATTTCCGATACTTAATATAAGTTCATAATTTTACAATAAAAGCAATATGCGGAGGCGTCATGTTTAAGAGAGTTTTAATTGCTATTGGTTTGATGATTATAATGATAGGATGTGAAACTATTAAGCCAAAAAATGATAATAATAATACCGTAAAGGAAGAAAGTAAAAAAGAAGAAACGGTTACTAGAGAAGAAACTCCAAAAATGAAAGTTACTGTTTATGGAGCTGACAGAGAAATACAGGCTGTAGAGCTTAATGATAAAGTTTATTATGTTTTAGGCGGAAAAGATGTTGAAAACATGACAGAGCAGGAAATAAAAAGTTCATCTATAGTAGCACCTTTAAAAGTAACAGAAGAAACTGTAAACGGTACTAAAGGTATAATTGTAACATATTATGATGTTAAAGTATTTTTGGGAAAAAGAACAGGCACAGGTACTACAGTAGGAATATTTGAGCCGCAAAAAAATGCTTGGACTACAGGCGATGATATAGATAGAAGTCAGGCTATACAGATAAAATTATCAAGAGGAATAGCAGGTCCTATAGATATAAAAAGAGGAAGCATATCTTTAGCATTTAATTAATTTTTAAGAATAAATTTTTGAGTTTAAACACTGTTTTTATTTGCTTATAAAAGCAGTGTTTTTTTATATTATCAATAATAAAATTATTTATTTGTGTATAATTCATATAATTTGCTTGCCACTAGATCTATTGAGTATGGTGTGCTGTTTATTTCAAATGCATATAAGTCCCATCTGTACGGATCTATTATTTGAAATTGTATTATATATTCATTTGTATTATATCTGCCTATTATATCTATATAACGCATATAATCATCTTCAGCTATAAAGTCATGCCATTCTACGCTATTAAACGGAGATATTAGTTCTTCTATTTTAAGATTAGGATATGATGTAAATGAGCTCGATTTTATTAAATCAATAGCATTAAACTCTCTGCTTTTAATATCTATTATATTATTAGCATCTTCTTTAATATTTAATCTATACTGTTTACTTTCCTTTTTCGTATTGCATGAAAGAACAAATAATAAGGTTATTATTGATATAATATAAACTTTATTCATTTTCAAAATCCGACACTTATAATTGAATATATTATCGGACTTAATAATATTTTTTTTATACATTATAAAAGTCATTTAATTGTAAGTATTATTCAAATATATTATTATATTTTTAATATTTATAAAACTTTTTATACTTTTTATTTAACATTTCCTTCAAAATCTATAGTGATTTTCTTTCTGCTTCTAAATTGAATCTTATAGTCTTTGCTTCTTTTTTGAATTTGTATAACTTTTTCTTCTGGGAATTGTTTTTTTACAGTATTTTTTACTTTATCTTCAACATATTCTATAGATATTTCATCTCCTCCTCCGCTTATAGTTTTCCATTCGCCCTTTCCATTAACATATATTCTAAGTCCCCCTTTAAATATAAGGGCATAGCTTCCTCCAGTTTCAGTTGCTCTAAATAAGTAGTAATCAGCAAAATAAGTATCAGCAAATGTTATAGCAGCTCTTGGAACTTCACTTATAGCCACTGAGGCAGCAAAAATATAAGATGATATTACAAACAATATTAATAAAGTATACGCAATTTTTTTCATTTAATATCCCCCTTAATTATATAAAAATTATTATACACTATAAAAAATATAGTTACAAGTTTTTATAATTTCGCACTTCCTGCTATATAGTATCTTCCATCTGTAGAGCCTTGAAAACCTATATTAAATTCAGCAGGACCCGCTTTAAACTTACCAAATATTGCATATTCCAAATAAGCCTTAGCTTCTCTGTCTTTTATATGCACCATCTCTCTTAAAGCAATGTTTAACATATACCATTCAAAACCTTGTTCCAAACGTATATAATGAGCATCATTTTCTCTCCAAGTGTATTCAGCAATAGCATTAAGCCAAATAGTTTCACTCATAAGCGGGAATCTGAATGCAGCAGAAGCCTGAACAAGAGAATCAAATAAAGATATATGATAATTTTCAGGTTCTCTTCTATTTTCATGTTCATAAATAAATCTGAACTCAATATTCGGTATATTAAATCTAAAAAGAAGAGATTTAGGAATACTATGTCTGAAATCTCCCTGAGAATATGCCAGCTCATAATGATTACCAATAAACCCTACCCTTATACCAGGTCCGTTTAATACTTGAGGTATATAGTAGTCTGGAGTATCAATATTTGCAGGGTTCAAAGTAGGGTCATAATAATGAGGCATTAACATAAAAGTGGTGGTATTTATATCAAAAGCAGCTCTTCCTCTAGCAGAAACTAATATTCTATCAATAAATATAGCCTGTACTCCGCCGTCATAAAGTCCTGCATTTCCTTTTATATATCCATATTTAGTGTCTGGGTTATGAGTATCAAAATATCCGAATGCTGTTATAAATCCTGTAAATTGTATATAATCATTATGGAATGTTTGACCAATGGTAGCAAATGTATCTCTCATATTAAAAGTATTTGTAAGTATAGCATAAGAAAATGTTGCAGTTAAATGAAATTCTATTGGATATTTTTGAAAGAAACTTAAATTAGTATCATTAGGATTCGGCAAAGTTCTTTTATAATCATCTCTGAAATAATCTGGTTTTATATATTGCGGAAGTTCATTGTTTCCTTCTCTTCCTATAAACATATCAAATGCATTAGGAAGTTCAGGCATTATAGCATTTGTATATTTGGACTGAGCATTTAAGATGTACGAAGATAATAAAAATATTATAGATGCTGTTATTATTGTAATATTGTTTTTCATAAATAATCCTAAAATAAAATATCAGATATAATAATTTAAAACCTGCAAAAAGTAAAGATTTTATTAACTATAAAATATTGACAGTTAATAAAATCTTTATATTAAAAAATTAAAAAATAAAAATAAAAAAATTATTAAAATTTAATCCATTTTAAAGAAAGTCATAATCTGCTTTAGATTCTGAGCCTGTTCTAATAATTCTTTAGCAGATGTACTGGTTTCATCAACTAAAGAGGCATTCTGCTGAGTGATACCGTCTATTTTAGATACAGCTATATTTACCTGATCTACTCCAGTCTGCTGTTCTACTGCTGTAGTGCTTATTTCCTGCATTATTTTTGCCGTGCTTTCTATTTTTGATTGTATATCATCAAATATTTTTTGTGATTCTCTTGCTGTTTCTGCAGATTTGTTAATCTTGTCATATATGTTTTCTATAAGCAAAGTTATATCTTTAGCAGAAGCCTGAGAGTTTTGAGCTAAGTTTCTTACCTCGCTTGCTACTACAGCAAAACCTCTTCCTTGTTCCCCCGCACGTGCCGCCTCTACTGAAGCATTAAGTGCAAGTATGTTTGTTTGAAATGCAATGTCTTCTATAGTTTTTGTAATATTTTTTATTTTTTCACTTGCCTCAAAAACTTCTTCTATATTTTTTGTAGTTTCAGCAATTACATTAGCACCATTTTCAACTGCATCTTTTGAAGCCATCATCATATCATTTCCTTCAACAGAATGCGAAGCAGATGACTTTATAGTAGAAGCCATCTCTTCTATGGCAGATGAAGTCTCTTCAAGACTAGCAGCTTGAGATTCTGTTCTAGCTGATAAATCATCACTTCCGTTAGTAAGATTTACAGCTGCATTATTTATTTGTTCTGAAGTTTGATTAACCTCATTAATAATTTTTACCATAGCATCTCTCATATTTTTAAATGAAAATGCTATATCGCCGATTTCATTTTTCTTGAATTTAAATTTTCTAAGTACAAACTTACCTCTTGACATTTCTTCTGCTTCTTCTACAAGAACTTTCAAAGGACTTATAAGATTTTTAATATATAAGAATCCGATAACAAAACTTAGTACAATTCCTACTACTCCTATTATAATCCCCATCTTCAATATTTCTGTACTTTTCTGTTCAATAAAACTTAAAGGCATAGAAAAACCAACTTTCCAAGGCTGATCTCTAAGAGAATTATATAAACATACTTTAGTCATACCATCATTTTGGAATTCTAATTTTCCCTCAGTATTATTAACTATTGTTTTTATCTCTACAGGAGCTAATTTACCCACTTCGCTTGGTACATTATGCATTACAAGTAAAGTATCCTTATTGAACACCCATAGTCTTATCCAATGAGTAAGAACTTCCCCGGCAGTAATGGATATTTCATCTATGACTTTCTGCCAATCTACTATAATTAATAAACCTCCAAGGTAACGATTATCTATCTTTGAATGTACAGGAGCAATTATAGCAGTGATCCATTTACCATCAGAATTTTTATATATAGAATCGGCTAAGGTAGGTTTTTTTACAGGTTCATATCTTCTCCATAAGTCCGGATATAGATCAGCTGCTTTTTTACCTACATCAGCATTATTTCCTTCTGAATTATTTAATATAGTTCCATTGGTTTCTATTAGAGATAAGCTTTGGGCATAAGGATTTTTTTCTCCAACTAATTTCATTGAATTTATAAGCTCAGTTTCATCTGCAGGGTTTCTATATTCCATATAATTTATTACAGATGAAAAAGAAGCATAAGTGTCTGATAAAATTAACTGATTTTCAATGAGAGAATCAAAAAAAGTTGAATATCCTTTTATTGTAGTTCCAAATCCATCATAAGTAGATTTATCTATAGCTTTTTTTGACATATGTACTAAAACAGATATAGAAACGATTAAAAGCAATGCAATAAAAACATTAACTACAATGGGAATTTCTATAGATAAGCTATTAAATTTCTTTTTCATAAAATAATCCTTATTCATAATATATGTCAAATAATTAAATAGTATAGTATTTTAAATATGTAAAGTCAAATTTTTTTATATTTTTACGTGTATATAGTGTTTTTTGCTTTAATAATATTTTTTTTTGGAAAAATATACATTATATAGTAAAATAACTATAATGAATTTGACTTTTATCTTTTTTGTAGTACAATATATAAACATTGACAGTATATTAATTTTTAGAATAAATATACTTTTAATGTTTATTCCCAAAATCTCATTTTAATTTAAATAAAGGAGAAAAAATCGTGAAACTCCCAAAAGTCAATGATTTAGGCTTTTTCGAGATACGTCTCGAAAGTATCGGCGGAATGGGTGCTAATAGTGCAGGTAAAATGCTTGCAGAAGTAGGTGTTTTATCACAAGGCTACTATGGTGCAGCATTCTCTAGTTATGGTTCAGAAAAAAAAGGTTCGCCTGTTAAATCTTTTGTAAGATTCTCAGAAGATGAAGTTAGAGTGAACTCTACTGTAGAAGAACCGCATGTTGTGGCAGTATTCCACATGAATCTTCTTAAAAACCCTATGACATTAGCTGGAGTTAAAGAAGATGCTATTGTTATCTTCAATACTAATAAAACTCCTGATGAGGCAAGAGACTTTGCTAAACTTCATGGCGGTAAAGTAGTTTGTGTTGATGCTATAAAAATCGCTAATGATTTAAAACTTCCTTCTCAGGCAGCTAATACTATCATAATGGGTGCTATGGTTAATCAGCTTGATTTTATAGATTCTGCTAAATTTGAAGAACAAATCAGAAAACAATTCGGCGGAAGAAAAGCTGAATTAGTAGAACCTAATATTGAAGCTTTCAGAAAAGGCGGAAGTGAATCTGTAGTTAAAGATTTCCCTGCAGACGGAAAATATCCTTATATACCTTATAAAAAACCGGAACCTGTTTATGGTAAAAACAACCAATTAACAGGCGGTTATATAAGCGCTGCTGGTAACTCTACTTTAAAAGATTTACAAGTAACTCGTACAGGTCATATTCCTGTATTCAATCCTAAAAACTGTATTGACTGTGCTAACTGCGAAGTTGTTTGTCCAGACCTTTGTATAGTTTGGGAAAAAGGACCAGACAGAAAAGATGCTAGCAAAACAGCTATGAATATGATGGGTATTGATTATCAATATTGTAAAGGCTGTTTAAAATGTGTAAGAGCCTGCCCTAAAGGACCTTATGCTGCTAAACAATATCCTAAAGAAGAACAAGCTTTAAGAATTGAAATAGAAGCAGAATGTAATGTTCCAGAACTTACATACAGTCGTTATAAAAAATAATAAGGAGCGAATAAATGGCTAACAAATATAATCTTGCAGAACAAGAAAACATACTTGAAAGTGGTAATGAATTAGCAGCCATTGCAGCCGCTCAAATCAATTATCACGTTATGGGTTACTACCCAATTACGCCTTCTACTCAGATTGCTGAGTATTTGGACGAAATGAAAGCTAATGGAAGACACACAGTATGCATGATCCCAGGTGACGGTGAACATGGTGCAGCTGGTATATGTTACGGTGCAACTACTGCAGGCGGCAGAGTATTTAATGCTACTTCTGCTAACGGTCTTCTTTTTGCTATGGAACAATTACCTGTTCAAGCTGGAACTAGATTCCCTATGGTATTAAATGTTGTAAACAGAACAGTTTCTGGTCCGCTAGATATTAAATGTGACCAATCTGACATAATGATGGCTCTTAACACTGGTTGGATTATCATTATGGCTCATACTACTCAAATGGTTTACGACTTCAATATCTTTGCTTTGAAAATCGCTGAAAGAGCTAAATTACCTATTATAGTTTCTTCTGACGGTTTCTTTACTTCTCACCAAAAGAAAAAAATTCACCTATTCAAAAATGACAAAGATGTTCAGGATTTCTTAGGTAAATATACCCCGGAAGTTACTTCTGTTGAACCAGGAAAAAATCCTGTTACAATCGGACCTTACATGAATGAAGATGAATTAACTGGAAGTAAATTACAGCTTTCTCAAGCATTAGAAGATGCTCGTGCTATAATTTTAGATGTATTTGAAGAATTTGCTTCTCTTTCTGGAAGAAAATATCATCCTATAGAAACTTACAAAATGGAAGATGCTGAAGTAGCTTTAATGCTTTGCGGTTCTGCTTATGAAACTGGTACTTTGGCTGTTGATGAAATGAGAAAAGCTAATCCTAACCTTAAAATAGGTGCTTTCGCTATCACTCAAATTCGTCCTTTCCCTGAAAAAGAATTACAAAAATTATTAGCTAATGTTAAAGTTGTTGTAGTAGGCGACAGACAAGATTCATACTCTGGTATGGGTGGTAATATGTCTACTGAAATCAGAGCTGCTCTTAAAAATGATCCTAGTAACAAATCTTCTATCGTTAGCAGAGTTTATGGTCTTGGCGGTACTGAGTTTACTTTGGAAAAAGCTAAAGAATTATTTGATTTAGGTTTAAAAGAATTAGCTAACCCTGGTTCTGTAGAAAAACACTCTTACTTAGAACAATATATGGGTGATCCTAATGTTAAAATGAAACCTATACATGAACCTCTTACTTTGGAAAGCCAAAAATCTGGTATCACTGTTACTATGAATGAACAAACTCATAAACTTGAAGTTAAAACTCCTCCTCTTAGAGAATTAACTGGTAAAGCTTATCGTTATGCTCAAGGTCATGGTGCTTGTAACGGCTGCGGTATCTTCTCTGGTATCAATACTTTCATGAAAGGTATAGAAGGCGAAGTTGTTCTTTTAGTACATACTGGCTGTTCTATGGTTGTTACTACAGGTTATCCTTACAGCTCTTACAGAACTACTTATGTTCACAACTTGTTCCAAAATGGTGCTGCTACTCTTTCTGGTATAGTAGAAATGTATCATGAAAGAAAAAGAAGAGGTGAAATCGAAGGACCAGAAGATCCTACTTTCATAATGGTTACTGGAGACGGCGGTCATGACATAGGTATGGGACCTTCTATTGGTGCTGCTATCAGAAATCACAAAATGATTATATTAGAATATGATAATGAAGGATACATGAACACTGGTAACCAATTATCATTCTCTACTCCATTAGGACACAGAACTTCTACTTCTAACGTTGGTAAAGCTGAAGTTGGTAAACAATTCAACCACAAAGACGTAGCTCAAATATTTGCTGGATGTCATATCCCTTATGTTGCTACTGGATGTGAAGCTTATCCATTAGATTTAGTTAAAAAAGCTGCTAAAGCTCAATGGTATGCTAATCATCATGGTACTGCTTTTGTTAAACTTCTTATCGCTTGTCCTTTAAACTGGAAATCTCCAGATGACATGGGTAAAGATGTTATCAAAGCTGCTGTTGACTGCTGTTTCTTCCCATTGTACGAAATAGAACATGGTATCACTACTATAACTAACCTGGTAGCTGATGATAAAAAACAGCCTGTTACTGAATGGCTTAAAATGATGGGTAAAACTAAACACCTTCTTAAACATCAGGATATACTTGATGCATTCCAAAAAGAAGTTGATAGAAGATGGTATCGCTTAAAAGCTATGCATGAAAGTCCTCTTCTATAATTAGTTAAAGCTAAGAATTAGAATAAAATACGGCTGCTTGCTCTTAGAGTAGGCGGCCGTTATCTTTTGCATTTTTATATATTATAATGATTGACAAAGTATTATTATATGATAAAATTTTTAGAGAATATTAAGAATAAAATGTATTAAAAGTAATTATGTCTGAAAATATTAAATATACAACTCTATATGTAAAAAATTTTGCGAAAATAAAAGAAGCTAAAATTGAATTATCTCCATTTACTTTATTTATAGGTGATAACAATAGCGGAAAAAGTTATTTAATGACTTTAGTTTATGGTTTAATAAAATATACAGCAACAATAATTAATATAATATTTAAAGATAAGAAAAATGTTGAAGAATTATATGAATATAAAAAAGTAAAATCTATTATAGAAAATTGTATAAATAACTTAGATTTTGATAAAGAAGTTGAATTGTCATTTGAGGAAATTGAAATTTTTATAGAATTATTCAACTTTCTTTTAAATAAACATTCCAATGAAGTGATAAATTATATATTTAATTCTGAAAATGAAATAAAATTGGAAAGTATAAAATTAATATTTAATAATAAAAAAATAAAATTTATATTTGAAAAATCTAAAAATATTCAGAATAATAAAGAAATTAATGAGTTTTTTATACAGGTACACAGACAAAATAATGTTAAATATGGAGTAGGATTTGAGCTTAATAATGATGATATTAATTATAATATGATAATTATTGGAATAATTAATTTTATAATAAATAATTATTTTTATAATGGTCTTATTCCATTTATTTTTACTAATAGGGAAATATTTTTACCTGTATCAAGAACTGGTTTTTTATTATCAAGAAATGATATATCTGCTTCTGCAAGAGCTTCAAAGTATGACCGATATGCTGAAAAAAATAATCAATATTTATCAAGACCTATTATGGACTTTTTAGATAATTTTGATGAGTTATCCAAACAAAAAAATGATATTGAACATATGACAAAAAAGTTATATTTAATGTTAGATTTCATTGAGAAAAATATGCTCTTTGGTAAGATAATGATAAATGAAGAAACTAAGAATATATATTATAAACCAGAAAATACAGAATTAGAGTTTCAAATGTATCTATCATCGGCTGTTGTAACAGAACTAGCACCTTTATATTTATTTTTGAAATATGGATTTATAAAAAGAAAATTACTTATGGAAGAGCCTGAAATATCTTTGCATCCAAAGCTGCAGCAGCAATTAACTAGGCTTTTTATAAAGTTAATTAATTCTGGCATTAATGTAATGATAACTACTCATAGCGATACTATTGTTCAGCATATAAATAATATGATTAAATTAAATAACAATAAAGAAGATGTAAAAAAAGAATTGATTAAAAAATATAATTATGATGAAGATGATTTAATTTCAGAAGATAAAGTGAGAATGTATCAATTCGATATAAAAGAAGACGGATTTACTGAAATAACAGAAATAAAAGGAAGTAAATACGGATTTCAAGCTCCTACGTTCCATAATTACTTAATGCAGTCATCAGAAGAATTTGAAGCTTTTATTGAAGATTTGGATAATTAAAAATATGAGAGAGCTATACGAAAAAATAGAAAAGCTAAATAAATATTATAATAATTTTTTTGATTTTGATATTGTAGATAGTAGTCAGTTTATTTATAATGAGAATATAGATAATATTGATGTAAGATATAATATTAATATTCCTTATAATGAATGTATTTTAATAACAAACATTGAAGGCGATAATAAATTTAATCATTTATCATTTAGAAAATCATCAGATATTATTTTAATTTCCAAAAATATCAATGGATATAAATTAGATATCATTGAAATGAAATCGGCTATTACAGATAGTAATATTAATAAATTATCATATCAATTAATAAATGGCTATTTAAGAGTAATGACAGTATTATCTCCATTGCATTTAGACATTAATAAAATAAATTTATATGTTTCTTTTTATGATGACAATAGTTTAACTAAAAATCTTTCAACTCTTATTCCTTCTAAGCAACAACTAATGAAGTATGATATTGATAATTGGAAACAAAGTCAAATATATTTAAAAAATATCATTCCAAATAAATTTTTTAATAGCAATAAACTTAATATAATTAAATTAAAATATGATGATTATAGAGAGAATAACAATGAAACAATTATAAATATTTCTTAAAATTATTAAGTTTATATAATTAGAGAATGAAATATATATAAATAAGCGGAGACAATAATCCCCGCTTACATTAATAAAATAACAATGAAAAAATAAATTATTTAGTTATGAACTCTTTTATTTTCTTAGCAGCTTCTTTTAATAAAGGTATATCCTGAGTTAATGCTATTCTAAAATAATTTTCACTTCCAAAAGCAACACCAGGTACTACAGCAACTCCAGTATTATCCAATAATCTCATAGAAAAATCTAGTGAAGGCTCATTTGAAAATTTAGAATAGCCCACAAATAAATAAAATGCCCCACGTGGTTCTATTACATCAAATCCTAAATCATTTAATTCTTTAGCCAAGAAGAAAGCACGTTCTTTATAAATATCTCTGAAACTCTCTATAACTGGATAATTTTCTAAAGCATACTCTGCTATAGCACATGAAAGAGAAACCATACTTCCTACATTGTTAAAGCTTGCATTAACTATATATTTTCTTACTTCTTCAGGTGCTATGCTGTATCCTATTCTCCAGCCAGTCATAGAATGCGATTTTGAAAAACCGTTTAATACTATAACTTTGTCTTTTATAGAAGGATAAGAAGCAAATGATGTAAAAGGATAAAATGATATAGCAGAATATATTTCATCAGCTATAACAAAAATATCTTTTTTCTCAAAGTATTTTACAAGCTCGTCCATTTCCTCTTTTTTGAGCATATATCCGGAAGGATTGCCCGGATTGCTAAATAGTATAGCTTTAGTTTTATTGGTAATAACTTTTTCTATATTTTCCGGCTTTAATACCAAATGATCATCTCTAGTATCTAAAAATACTGGTTTGCCGTAAGAAAGTTTTACAGCCTGCTCATAAGGAGAGAAAAACGGAGTAGGTATTATAACTTCATCATCTATATTAAGTATAGTTCTAAATACTGATGATATACCTTCCATAGAGCCTATATGCATAGTAACATTATTAGCATTAATATCAGAGCTGTAATATTTATTATAATGCTTTGCAACTAAACTTCTTAAATACTCGCTTCCGCCAGACTGAGTATAAGTTAGTGCATGTGTCTGAACATACTGACAGCCATAATCAATAAGTTCTTTAGGAGGCTGTAAGTCTGGTTCGCCTATTGTAAGCATTATAGCATTTTCTTTTTTCTGTGCTTTTTCTGTAAGTTCCCTTATAAGAGAGTAGGGTACTTGAAGTATATTTTTATTTAATTCCATGATAATCTCCATTATTGTATAAGATATTATTATATATAATAATATCTTATTTGTCAATTTTTATTATAAAAAAGTAGAAATATTTTTATAATAAAATTATTTTAATGATAAAGCAATATTTTATATATTTTATATCAATTAATTTTAATATATAAAATTGTTGTATTTGTTATTAATTGAATCGTGAAAAAGAAGTCTTTTTTATAAAAGCAGACATAGTATAAGTATAAATACATAATTATAAAAAATACTATAATATATATTAATTTAGTTTTGAAAATATTATTATGATTATAATAATTGACAAATAAAGTATTTTCTATATAATTATTATATATAATACATTATTAGGAGAATTTTTTATGGGTATTTCAGATGAAAAAGATTTATATGAAGCTGTAAAGAATAAAGAAGATTACATAGAGATAGAAGGTGATTTAAAAGAAAAAGTTTTAAAAATTAAGGCAAGATGAAAAGTAGCTTGGGTTATAGCTATAGGAGGTGTTGCTGCTGTAGTTTTATTAATATTAACTAGATCAAACCCAGCAGCCATTAAAACCAACGAAAAATTATTTAAAAATGCAATACAATATTTAGGAGCAGATATAGCACCATCTGTAATATCTATATTTGCTATAGCAGGCAGTGTGCCAGCTGCTTTATTATTTTTTAATTCTTTAAGAGATTATAAAATAATAGAAAATACAAATGAAAAAGTAGTATTAAAAAGAAAATAATCATTATATAAAAAGCCTTTCTATATTATTAATATAGAAAGGCTTTATTTATACAAAGAATAAAAATAATATTATATTATTTTCTTAAATCATCTACTAATTTAGTTTTATCAGCAGTTTTTTCATCTTTAGTTTTTACTACTTTAGCAGGATTTCCAGCAACCACTTGATTTTCTGCAACATCTTCTATAACAACAGCACCCGCACCAATAACAGCATTTTTACCTACATGTACGCCTTCGATAATAACAGCATTAGCACCTATTACAACATTATCTTCTATAATAACAGGCTTAGCAGAAGGAGGTTCAATAACACCTGCAATTACAGCTCCTGCACCTACATGGCAGTTTTTACCCACAATAGCACGTCCGCCTAAAACAGCACCCATATCTATCATAGTACCTTCGCCCACTTCAGCACCTATATTGATAATAGCTCCCATCATTATAACAGCATTATCTCCGATTTTTACTTTATCTCTGATTACAGCACCGGGCTCAATTCTGGCATTAACAGTAGAATAATCCAAAGTAGGAACGCCCGAATTTCTTCTGTCATTTTCCAAATAGCAGTCTTCTATAAACTTTTTATATTCTGTTAGTATATTCTGTATCTCTTCATATTCTCCAACCATAAAGTGGAAATTACCAGATGAGAAAATTTTTACGCTTGTATTTGTGACTATATTATTAGGCAAATTTCCTCTTATATATACTTTTACTGGTGTTTTTTTCTTAGAATTTTTAATATATGCAATAATATCTTCTGACTTTTCTAACATATCCATTTCTCTATTCTCCTCAAATAAATTTTCTGCTTAGTAATGGGGTATTATTGAATTATTATTAGTTATTTTATGATAAAACTTCTTTCATTCTGTAAAGACCTGGTTTTTTACCTATAAGGAATTTAGCAGCTTTCACAGCACCATTTGCAAATATTCTTCTTGAAGTAGAAGTATGTTTTATTTCAATAATTTCATCATCGCCGTAGAAAATAACTTTATGCTCTCCTACAACAGAACCGCCTCTTACAGAATGTATGCCTATTTCTTTTTTATCTCTTACATGCAAACCATTTCTTCCATTAACTAATGACATTTGATTATCCAAAGCATCATTAATAACATTGTAAAGGCTTTTAGCAGTACCGCTTGGCGAGTCTACTTTTCTATTATGGTGAGTTTCTATGATTTCAATATCAAAACCAGTTAATAGAGGTGCAATTTTAGCAACAATTTCATTCATCAAATTAATACCAATACAAGTATTAGAAGATAATACTATAGGTACATGATTAGAGGCTTCAACTATTTTAGCAAGTACAGTTTCATCATAACCAGTAGTACAGATAACCATAGGTATATTATTTTTTACACCATAGTCTATCATAGCTGGAAGTCTTGAAAAATGCGAGAAGTCTATTATCATATCGCCTTTTTCATCAGTAAAATCATCAGCAAAAGCAGATATTTCAAATTCGCCCTCTTTTTCAATAACTTCTTTTAACATAGAGCTCATAACTCCTGTTCCATGTATCATTACTTTCATATTTTTACTCCGTTTTTTATATTTTTTATTAATTATTTTATTAATCCGTATTTATTAAGCGTTTGTCTCACTTGCTCTCTGTTTTTTTCACTTAAAGGACCTAATGGAGAGCGGCATTCTCCTACATCAAAACCCATCATATTCATAGCTTCTTTTATAGGCACTGGATTAACCTCTATAAACATAGCCCTTATCAAATCTATATATTTAATCTGTGCATTTACTGCTTCTTTAATATTTCCGTTAATATAATTCATAACCATATCATGATTTTCTTTAGGTATAATGTTGCTTGTAACTGATATTACACCTTTAGCACCTAAAGCCATCATCGGAGTTACCATATCATCATTTCCAGAGTAAATATCCAATTTAGGGGCAATATTAGCAATATCAGCTACATAACTAATATCTCCGCTTGCCTCTTTTATACCTTGAATATTAGAAACTTCGGATAAAGTTTTAATAACGCTGAGTGATAATTTAACTCCAGTTCTTGAAGGAACATTATACATTATAACTGGACATTTTACACTGTTTGCTATCTGCGTAAAGTAATCAATAAGTCCGCTTTCATTACCTTTATTATAGTACGGAGTTACTGCCATCACTATATCAGCACCATATTCATAAGATTTTTTACTAAACTCTACTGCAACTGATGTAGAGTTAGTTCCAGTTCCTGCTATTACTAAAGTTCTTTTTTTAGTACGCTCTATGCAGAATTTTATCACTTCCATTCGCTCTTCAAAATTTAAAGCTGCACTTTCTGCTGTAGTACCTGCTGCAACAATAGCATCTGTTTTGTTTGCTATTTGAAACTCAATAAGCTCTTCTAATTTCTCATAATTAATTTTGTTATCTCTTGTAAATGGTGTTATTAAAGCTACACCTGCTCCTTCAAATAATGACATATTTAATCTCCTTTAATTATATATTGCATTTTATTTTTTACCATAGTAAAATATTAAAAAATAATTATGTTAAGATATAAAAAAATCTTTATTTTTATATGTATTATATGCATTTAATATTTGTATTTTTACCCCTATATTTATAGCATTTTCGTCTATATCAAAAAGTCCGTTATGAATTGGAACATTTATTTTATCATTGGACACTCCCAAACTAAAAAAAGCACCTTTTACCCTTTGAAGATAATAACTAAAATCTTCAGTTGTCATGTTGGCATTTTCTTCAAGGCAGTTTTCATTTCCTAAAACACTTGAAGAGGATTCTCTAACAATATTAACCGCCTCATCATGATTAATCAAAGCAGGATAAGACGGTATATTAACAAACTCTCCCAAAGCCCCAAAACTTTCTGATGTATTTATAACAATATTTTCTATCATTTTTAATCTTCTATTTCTAGTTTCATCATCGCATAGCATTCTTATAATACCTTTCATCTTTACATTATCCGCTACTATATTGCCGGCAGTTCCTCCGTTTATACTTCCTACATGAAGTCTTATAGTATGATCTGTAAAGGCAGAAATAAAACTATGAAGCTGAGTTATAATATGAGAAGATACTATAATAGGATCAACACCGTTATATGATTTAGCTCCATGTGCTGATTTCCCTTTGATATTTATTTCAAACATATTAGAACTAGCATACATTGCTCCGTATGTAGTGCTTACCTGTCCTACTCTTATTTCAGGGCGTACATGAAGTCCGTAAATAGCATTGACATTTTCTAAAGCTCCTTCATTAATCATAGGCAAAGCTCCGCCTGTAGTCTCTTCAGCAGGCTGATATATTAGCCTAATATTGCAGGGAGGTTTTATATCTGAAAAATATTTAGCTATTCCTGTTAATACTGTCATATGCACATCATGTCCGCATGAATGGCATATGCCTTTATTTTTTGAGGAGTATGAACAGTTTTTTTTATTATCTTCCATAGGCAAAGCGTCCATATCGGCTCTGAATGCTATAGTAAAGTTTTTATCCTCTCCTTCAATATCTGCTATTATACCTGTTTTTGCTATTTTTGTTTTATGATTAATATTTAATGATTTTAATATAGAAGAGATTTTTTCTGATGTTCTAAACTCTTCAAAGCCTAGTTCAGGGTGCGAATGCAAATCTCTTCTTAAATCTATTAAAAAGTCTTTCATAGACAAAAGAATATTTTCTGATATTATAGAATTATTCATTATTATATACGCCTTAATATTTTTTAAACAATTATATCATACTGATATAAAATATTACTTTTAAAATTAAAAAATATATTAAAATTAGTTTTTTAGAATTATTAAAAAAGATTACTTCTTAGATTTTGATAGATTACGTTTGAAAGATTTATAGAATTTAGAAAGCTGAAAAAAGATATTAGCATTATCAGCGGTGTTTGAGGTGGTAAAAATACGGCACTGGGCTGTATTGGTTATGAACGAAATATACATTCCAAACTCCTTATAAATTATTGATAGTATTATTATATGTAATAATATCGTAAAAGTCAAGAATGAGAATATTATTTTTTAATAAAAAGTATTAGTCATTGAAAAATAAATGTATTAATTAAAATAATCAAGTATAATAAGTTTATTACACAAAAATAATTGACAAATTTTAATACTTTAGTTATATTTTAATAAGAAGTTACAAAATATTTTTGGATTATGAAAAAAAATAAAGTATTGCCTTATATATTAATACTGCCTGCTGTTGTAATTATGACAGTATTTGTCTTGTATCCTATAATAGTTACATTCTTTTACAGCCTTAAAAAAATGAAATTAACAGATCCTAAAGATACAGCATTTATAGGTTTTGATAATTATATATATACTTTAAAATCATTTGATTTTTGGTATTCGCTTCAAAACAGTATAATAATAATGATTATAGTAGTTATAATATGTATATTATTAGGACTTTTATTTGCAAGCATACTTAATTTTGAAAGCCGATTAAAGAATATACTTATGGCTATAGCTGTTATACCTTGGGCTTTGCCTCCAGTAGTTAATGGTATACTTTGGAAATGGATATTCTATCCAGGATACGGATTTCTTAATAAGATTTTATACAATTTAAATATTATAGAAGAACCTATACAGTATTTGTCTAATAGATATTCATTAATGCTTATTATAGCAATAGTTGTTGCTTGGAGGAATATACCATTTTGTTCTATTGTACTTCTTTCATCTATGCGTGCTATACCTGATGTACTTTATGATGCTGCCAGTATTGACGGAGCAAATAAATTTCAAATGTTTACAAGAGTAACTTTGCCGCTTTTAGTACCTGCTTTGGGTATTATTATAACTTTCACATCTATATCAGCAATAAATGTTTTTGATGAGGTTATAACTATTTCAGGTTACAGCAATTTAGGAAAAACTATACTTCTTGAAGACTACATGACAACATTTTCTTTTCTTGATTTTGGAAGAGGAAGTGCATTAACATATTTAGTTATGATAGTATCTGGTACTTTAGGAATATTATATATAAAGTCTATGTCTAGGAAAATTGACTATTTATAAAACATTTTAATAATTAATATTTAAGGAAAAAATAAGACATCAATATTTATGAACAATAAAAAAAATAAAAGCAAAAGAATAAATTTTTTATATTATATATCAGTAATATTTTTTGTATTAATAATTTTAGGACCTATAGCTTGGGCTGTAATTGTGAGCTTTACACCGGAATATGAGATGTTTAAAAACACTTCTCATTTTCTGCCTAAAGAACCTACAATGGATAATTATATAAAAATTTTCACAGCCTCTTCCAGACAATCTAAAATGTTTTTTATAGGAGTATTTAATTCTGTAAAGACAGCTTTTATAACAATATTTTTATGTCTTCCCTTTTCAATTATGTGTGCATATGCTGTATCGAAGATGAAGTTTAAAGGCAGAAACATAGTAAAAACTTTGATACTTATCTCTATGGCAATACCAGCATTTACAACTATAATACCGCTTTATAGAATGTTCTCATTAATGTCATTACTTGATAATCTATTTGCATTATCTTTGGTATATGTAACTTCATTTTTGCCAATTAATACTTGGTTAATATCAAATTATTTTGAAACCATACCTACAGAAATAGAAGAGGCATCTTACATAGACGGCTGCAATGAAATAGATGTTCTTTTCAGAGTAATGATTCCAATATCAGCACCTATTATATTATCAGCATTTCTTCTAGTATTTCTGATGTCTTGGGGACAGTTTCAAATACCTCTTATTTTGGCAAGCTCGGCTGCTACAAAGCCTATATCAATAGTTGCTTCAGAATTTGTATCCAAAGACACTATACAATACGGCATAACAACTGCAGCTGGACTTTTAGCTATATTTCCGCCTGCATTGCTCGCTGTAATATTTAGAAAATTCCTAGTAAAAGGCATGACAGGCGGCAGCGGCAAATAGTATAAATATTATACTAACAATTATTAAGTTTGTAAAAAAATATATTAGACTTGTTTCAAAACTCAATTTCTTAATATTTATAGTTTTTTAATTTAATATTTTTTTAATTATAGTTGGGGCTTTGCTGCGAAGCACACAGCCGTGCCAAACCCCACTTCTTTTGCCGTCTAGGCACCTACTCGGTGGTGACCCAAAGAAGCAGGCACAGCCCGCAGTCGCGAAAGACTGCATGTTTATATACTAAAACGATAATTTATATAACATATAAAACATTATTTTTATAATTGATAAATTATAAAATTTTATACATAATCTTGTCAAACAAGTCTATTTTTAATTATACAGAATGGCTTTTGCAGGCGAAATACTATATTTTTAACAAAATTATGCAGCACATATCAACTATATACGAAATTTACAAAATAAAATTGTTTCAGTATATATTATTTTTTGTTAAAGCACTCTAAATCTTGACTTTTAAAGAATATTATGTATAATATAGTATTGGAAGTAATATATTTATTTAAGGTTATTTTTAGTGTTTGATAATTTAACGAAATCTATATCTAATGTATTCTCTAAAATACATGGCAAAAAAGTGCTGACCGATAAAGATATAACCGATAGCCTTCTTACTATAAAAGAAGCTCTATTATCAGCAGATGTATCTTTAGAAGCAGCCAATAAATTCCTAGAAGAAGCTACAAACAGAGCTATAGGAAAAGAAAAAATAGAAGGCGTAGAACCTGCCAATCAATTTATAGCTGATGTTCATGATACTTTGGTTAATATGATAGGCGAAGGTGAAAGCGGTCTTAAATTAGAACCTGTAGAAAAAACTACTATCACATTATTATTCGGTTTGCAGGGTTCTGGTAAAACTACTACAACAGCTAAATTAGCAAAATACTATAAAGATAAAAGACGTGTTATGATGGTTGGTCTTGACGTACACAGACCTGCCGCTATGGAACAGCTTGCCGTACTTGCAAGAGAAGTAGGGGTTCCATACCATATAGACACTAAAGAGAAAAAAGCATATAAAATACTCAAAAAAGCTCTTGCTATAGCCAAAAAAGAACAGTACAACATGATATTAGTTGATACTGCAGGACGTTTGGAAATAGATGAAGATATGATGATGGAGCTTAGACGTGTTGTAAACTCTGCTGATGTTACTGAAAAATTATTGGTTGTAGACTCTACTGCAGGTCAGAGTGTTTATGATGTTGCTAAAAGTTTCCAAAGCAATATAGGAATAAACGGCGTAATACTTACAAAATTTGACTCTGGTGTAAGAGGCGGTGCCGCATTATCATTAAAATATGCTACAGGCTCTCCAGTAAAATTTGTAGGTGTTGGCGAACATATAGATGATATAGATGTATTTGATGCAAAAAGAGTTGCAGGTCAGATACTTGGTATGGGCGATATTGTAAAACTTGTAGAAAAAGCCCGTGCCGCTATAAGCGAAAAAGAAGCTAAAGAAATGCTTCAGAAAGTTATAGAAAATAACTTCGATTATAATGATTTCTTAAAACAAATAGAAGCTACCACTAAAATGGGCGGCATCACTAAAATGACGTCTATGATCCCTGGTATGGCTAATATTGATACAGAGCTTTTAAGCCGTGAAGAAGAGAAGTTTAAGAAATATAAAGCTATTATACAATCAATGACCAAAAAAGAAAGATTAGCCCTATTTCCTTTGAATAATTCAAGAAAAATGAGAATATCTAAAGGAAGCGGTCAAAGTGTTTATGATGTAAATCAGTTAATAAAACAATTTACTATGATGAAAAACATGATGGGCAGTACTAAAAAGATGGATAAGCTCGCAAAGTCCCTAGAGGGTATGGGTATGTCTATAGATGATTTAAACAAATTAATGTAATAAACTTGGAGGAAAATAAAGGTGGTAAAATTAAGATTAAAACGTATAGGTCGCAAACATGAGCCTCATTATCGTATTGTAGCAGCAGATGCTCGTTTCCCACGCGATGGTCGTTTTATTGAAGAGCTAGGTTGGTTTAACCCTAAAGCTAAAGATGTATTGTATAAGTTAAATGTAGAAGGCTTAAAAAAATGGCTTTCTAACGGTGCACAGCCAACTTATGTAGTAAAAAGTATTCTTGTTAAAGAAGGTTTGATGGAAAAAGATAAAGGTGCTCCGCTTGAACGCAAGAAAAAAAGAGCATTGAAAAATCCTGAAAAAAGACGCAAACATCGTAAACAAGCTAAGCCTGAATCTGCTGAGGAGAAAAGCGAAGCTTAATTTACGTCTTATAATATATAAAGGAGTGTGCTATGACGGAAGAAAAAGAGCTTATTGAGTATTTGGCTAAAAAATTGGTGGATGAGCCTGAGGGTGTGAGTGTGAAAGTTATTGAGGGTGAGAAGAGTACGATTCTGGAATTGAAAGTGAACCAAAGCGACATAGGTAAAATTATAGGTAAAAGAGGCCGTATTGCTCATGCATTACGTACTATTCTTTTTGCAGCTTCCATGAAAAGTGGTAAACGTGTAATGCTTGAGATTATTGACAATTGATTATTTTTTACGCAAAAATTACAGGCATACATGGTTTAAAAGGAGAGGTTGAAATGGCTTTTTCCGATAAAAGTTATTTCGCCTCTCTTCCTGTTTTAAATAAAAACACATCTATCATTATTAACGATCAAACTTTTACCGTTATAAATTTTAAGAAAAAAAATAAGTCTTTTGTACTCGCCCTAAAAGATATTGATACTTTAGAAAAAGCTAAAGAATTAATAGGTTTTGATATATTTATTGATTCTTCCAACCTTCCAGAGCTTGACAATGACACATTTTATGAAGCAGAATTAATTGGATATAAAATAATAGACAATGATAACAACATATACGGTGAAATAACAGATGTATACTCTATACCTTCTAATTATGTCTTTGAGATAAAACTAGCTGAAAACGGAAATATAGTCTCTATTCCTTTTGTTCATGCATATTTCGGAAAAGCTAATAAAACTAATAAATCAATACAAATTATTCAAAAACCGATATTTGATGATGAGTAATTATTTAATAATACCTAAACAAATATATTTTGTTGTGTAATCATTCATTTTTTAAAAGTACATCTATTATAGAAATTGCCTTTTTAAATCTTGACTGATAATCTCCGTTTATAGAATGATATCTGATATTAAAGCTGTCAAGCATATATTTTATTTGACTGCTGTATTTTTCTCTGTTGTTTTTTATTACTTCGCTTCTGTCTCCGTCCTGAACAAAATCAACATCAGGTTCTAAAAATAATACGGC
>NZ_CASEGO010000047.1 GCF_949287625.1 uncultured Brachyspira sp.
ATTTTTAAGTTTGTCAATTTTTTTATTCAACTTTTTCCCGCCGCAAAAAGTTGCAAAAAGTGCAAATCTAAAAATAATACTAAATAGTACTAATTATGTTTTACATGTAGAATAAATTGCTAAATTAAGCCTGAAATATAGCCTTTCGCTACCGAAGGTACGCAGAGCGGGAACGACTGTGTGCTTCGCAGGGCTAGTCCACACAAATCTAAAATTTAAAAATTTATTTTTTGACAAATCATATTTGTTTTAGGTATATATTGTTTCATAGGTATTCCTTTTTGTTTATTTGTGCCTATTTAAATTATAAGGAATACCTTCTTTTTTAAACTAAAAGTGTGCAATATCTATGGCTCTTAAATTGCTTTTCATAATTAATGAAGTTGAAATTTTTTTTACTTATACTAAAATAATTATAGATCTGTAATTTTAGAATAGAGTTGTTTCAAACTTATTTTCAAAAATACTCAGAACTTCATACAGTTGTAAAAGAATTGCAATTGCTAAAGATAAACATTAAAAATAGTGTAATTACAATGCTAATATTATAAAACGGAGAACTCATAATGATAAAAAATTTAACAAAAATACTTTTACTTAATATTTTTATTATTCTAATATATTCAGGCATTGCCTACTCAGAAAACAATAAAATATATGTAATAAAAAAACAAGATTTTCAGGAAGTTGACAGATGGTATGCAGGTTATATAAAAAAGGCAATAGACAAAGCAGCTGAAGATAAAGCCAGCTTAATAATATTAGAGCTTGACACACCAGGAGGACTTCTCTCCTCTGCCCTATCAATAAAAAACTATATTATAGAAAGCAAGGTTCCAGTTGCAGTATATATCAATAAAAATGCATTATCTGCAGGGGCTTTAATATCATTAAGTGCCAAAGAAATTTATATGTCTGACGGCAGTGTAATAGGAGCTGCAACTCCAGTATACTTAAATGGAAATGAAAGCAGAAAAGCATCTGAAAAAGAGATAAGTGCTATGCGTGCTGCTATGAGAGCTTCGGCTGAAACTAGTAAAAAAAATATAAAAGCAGCTGAGGCTATGGTTGATGAAACTATTGTTTTAACAAAAGAAAATGACGGTATTGATTTGGATAATAAAACCCTTCTTACTTTAAGTGCTGATGAAGCTGTAAGAATAAATATTGCTGATAATAAGGCTAACTCCATAGAAGAGATTATAAAATTAAAAAATATGAATGATAATTATGAGATAATCACAGTTGAAGAAGAAGAGTACGATACAGTATTAAAGTTCTTACTTAATCCTTTTGTATTAAGTATATTAATATCAATAGGGATTGCTGGAGTATATTTAGAAATAAAAACCCCTGGTTTTGGTGTTGGAGGTGTAACAGCAATAATAGCTTTTGCCGTATTTTTCTTTGCTCAGTTTTTATCAGGAGACAGTAATTTTCTTGCACCTGCAATATTTGTATTGGGACTAATACTTCTAGGTGTAGAAATATTCCTTATACCTGGATTTGGAATCACTGGTATACTTGGCATAATTGGTATATTTTCAAGCATATTTATATCATTTGGTATTCAGAATATAGCAATATCTGTTATAGTTATATTTGCATCTTTAATAATTGATATTATACTTATAATTTTAATAGCTAAGTTTGTAGTAAAATCTAAATCTATGAAAAGAACTGTAATACTTACAGATGATACGTCTGGATATAATACAAGCGTTTCTTATAAAGATTTGCTTAACAAAGAAGGTATTGCTGATACTTATTTAAGACCGTCTGGATTTATTATAATAGATGATAAAAAATATGATGCTATAAGCGACGGAGAGTTTATAGACAAAAATAGTAAATTAAAAGTTATATTAGTAGAAGGCAGTAAAATAGTAGTAAAAAAGATTAATAATTAATTACTTTATTATATACAAAAATATAAGCTGGAAAATATTAAATTTCCAGCTTATTTTTATATAAAAATATATTTAAGCAAGAGAACTAAAAGCTCTAACTGAAGAAATATCTATTCTAAGCTGAAGTACATATCTTTTGCCGTCACGTCCTATAGCATAAGTATATCTGCTTGATAAAGGCGATATACCGCTCATTTGCTGGCTCATTTTTTGAGTATTAACTGCATTTTGAGGTGCTGTGTCTACTCTCTGAGGATTTGCTTGAATCTGCTGCAAAGACTGAGCATTATTAATTTTATTAACTGTCATACCAATACTCCTTTATTCAGTACTTTAGTTGTTAGTATTAACGGTAATATAATAAAAACCTTAATTATTTTATTTTAAACTAAGTTTTAATCTTTTTATTATCTTTATATACAATGGTATAAAATAATTAGCCAAAAAATGTATCAAATGTATTAAATTATACTTTACATTTTATTTACATAAGTATATTTTTTGTAAAATTTGTTTATATATCATTTACAAAATAATAATATTATGCTATACTATATACATAGAGATAATATAAAAACTAACATAAGGAGGAAACAGAATGAAAAAATTAGGTTTTATAACATTAATAACTATGTTTATTGTTAGCATTAATTTATACTGTTTTGACTTAATAGAAGATACATTTGATTTCATATTTGATGATTTAGCCAAAATAATAGGCATAGTAGTAATAATAGCGGCTGGGCTTTATTTCTTTAAAAAGTATATAAAAAAAGATAATAGTTCCAACAACAAAGAGTAAAAGAATAAGAAAATAAATTGGAGAAAGTAATTAATGAAAAAGTTATCAATTTCGGTTTTAGTATATGCTTTTCTTATTATACAAAATAACCTGTACTGTTTTGATTTGATAGATGATGCTTTTGATTTTATAGAAGATATCGGAAAGCTAGTAGGAATAATACTTATGATAGCTGTTGTAATGTATTTCATAAAGAAATTTCTCAAAGATGACAGAACTTCTGGAAATATAAGAAGAAATGATGATGATAGAAATTATAGAAGAAGACGCGATTACTATGATGATGATTATGAAGATGACAGAAGAAGAAAGAGAAGATACGATGATGATGACGATTATGATAATAGAAGAATGAGAAGATATGACGATGAAGATGACAGAAGAGTAAGAAGGTATGATGATTATGATGATGATAATAGAAGAAGCAGAAGATATGACGATGATAATAGAGATGTAAGGAGAAGAGCATCTGACACTGTATCAGAGCGTCAGTATGAATATGATCTAAGAGATTATGACAGAAGAGAAAAAAGACTTCCAAACAAAATTGATGATGATCCTAGATATGAAAAAGTATATGAACTAAAGCCTGAGTACAAATTAAAATCAAACATCAATAAAAAGAAATAAAATAATTATTTGAATGTTTTATAATTATTTATTTTAAGGAGTAGTGCATGAAAAATAATGTAATATTAAAACCTGCTGTAATTGCATTATCATTAGGTGCTTTAGCTATTATATCAATAATAATTGCTGTAGGATTTTTTGGTATGCCTTATAATGTTTTTTATTTATTATATAATTTAGAGAATATAGCTGAAGCAGTATTATTATTATCAATAACAATAGTTGCTTTTGCTTTCTTAATATACTTTATAAAAAATATTTATGATAAAAATACTAATAATGAAAATAAAGAAAATGATGAAAATATAAAAACAGTTAATAAAAATAATGAAAAAAATAAAAAAGTTTTAATTATTGCTTTAGTTGTTTTTGTATTATTATTAGTTGCGGCATTATTTATATTTGCAGGAAGATTTTTTGGTGTATATTATATACTTCATAATTTAGAAGATATTTTTGAGAGTATATTTAAATTAGCATTTACTGCAGCGGCTATAGCTTTTTTAGCAGTATTTTTCAAAAAAGTTTGGAATAAGATTTAAAAGTTAACAATTCATAAAAGGCAGTGTTTAAAAGCATTGCCTTTTTTATTATATCAATAAAAAATATGCGTACAAAAAAATTACTTAATACTTCTCAAATAAAAAATATACATTTTTGTCTTATTACGCTGGAAAATCTTTAGTATATACCTAAACAAATATATTTTGTTAAAATTAGTTTTTATATTTTTATTATTTTTGGGGACTAGCCACAGTCGTGCACGCTCTGCGTGCCTACGAAGTCCAGCGAAAGGCTATATTTCTGACTAAATTTAATAATTTATCCTACATATAAAACATAATTAGTACTATTTAGTATTATTTTTTTACTTGCACTTTCGCGAAGCGTATCCGAGCTTGTCGAGGATATAAGGTTCTTTGACGAATTTTGCAGAGCGTATGCGTCGGGCTTCGTCAAAAGCTGAATAAAAAAATTGACAAACTTAAAAATTTTCAGTATAGAATAAATAAATATAAATCAATTTTTTCAGTTTTAAATAAGTATTAATAAAAAAAGAAGGCACATATTATTAAAATATATGCCCGTATTTATGAAGATATTTTAAGATATTTTATAGTTTAAAGAAGTTCATAGCATCTTGTAATGAATTAGCCTGTACAACCAAATCTTTTGAAGCAGCTTCTGCCTCGCTTACCAATGTATTATTAAGCTGAGTAGCACCGTCCATTTCTGAAACTGCCCTATTAACTTGTTCTACTCCAGACTGCTGCTCTACGGCTGCTGAACTTATTCCTCTCATTATATTAGCTGTTTCATCTATTTTAGCTTTTAAATCTTTAAATATTTCCTGTGATTGTCTTGCTGTTTCTGTAGCTTTATTGATTTTATCATAGGCATTATCTACCAAATCTGTAATATCTTTTACTGATGACTGAGTAGTTTGAGCTAAGTTTCTAACCTCGCTTGCTACTACCGCAAAACCTCTTCCCTGATCTCCAGCTCTTGCTGCTTCTACTGAAGCATTAAGGGCTAAGATATTGGTTTGAAATGCAATGTCTTCTATTATCTTAGTAATATTTCTTATTTTTGTACTAGCTTCATAAACTTCTTCTATATTGGAAGTAGTTTGTATAATAATATCTCCTGCTTCATCTATAGAAGATTTTGAAGATATCATCATATCATTACCAGTTAAAGAATATTCAGTAGAAGATTTTATAGTAGAAGCCATCTGTTCCATAGAGGCTGCTGTCTCCTGAAGGCTGGCTGCCTGTGATTCAGTTCTTTTAGAAAGCTCCATATTTCCTGCTGCTAATTTTTCAGAAGCATTCATTATGCATTCTGAGGCATTATTAACTTCTTTAATAGTTTCTACTAATTTGCTTCTCATATTATTAAAACTCTCAGCAAGAACTCCTATTTCATCTTTTCTAGGCTTTATTTTTTTCTGCGAAGTACTTAAATCGCCTCTTTCTATTCTTTGTGCCTCGTTTACCACTAAAGACAGAGGTTTAGTTATAGAACGTATAAATATATTAATAAATACAGCTATAGAAATTATAGTTATTATACCAAATATAATACCGCCTATTACAGCATTTCTATTTTCAGCAAATATTTCTTCTGAAGTCATAGTCATAGAAGTAATCCATGGAACATACTTCATTTTTGTATAAGATCCCATCATCTTATGATTATTAGCAGTATATGTAACTACGCCTTTAGACAAATTATTATCAAATACGCTTTTATAAACAGAAGGAGCATCTATATTAACCTTATTATAATCAGTATTCATTACTACTTTCAAATTAGGTGTTATTACGTCCAAACCGCCTGTTTCTCCTAATTGTATACCTTCTATGTAGTTTTTATAAAATTCTCTCCAATTAAAAACTGTATATAAATATCCAACCTCTTCATTTCCATTTTTTACAGGAGTAGCAAAAATAAAAGATAATTCACCATTAACTATTGAAGGTACAAGTTCATTACCATAGCTTACACTGCCGTATCCGTATTGTCTATTTTTTAATTTATTCCATATATCAATATTGCTGTCTGTGAATTTAGTGCCTATACATTTTGAATAATCGCTGTCAGCTATTATAATACCATTATTATCAACTATCCCTACATTAATAGAACAGGCATTTTTTTCTCTGAATGTTTTTAATGTAGCATTTAATCTATCAGTTCTTGTATCATCTTTGTATGCAAGATATTCTCCTACTATAGGAACAGAGGCATAAGTTTCTAGTAAATATGACTGTGTTCTAAACCAAGCATCAAATACTGATGAATAGCCTCTTACTGTTGTTTCAAAACCTTCAAATCTGCTTTTAGATATCCCTTTTCCAGCTATTGTAAGGGAAATTATCAGAAGTATTGTTATTAGTATAGTTGTAACAATACAAAGTATTGCAGGCACTTTAAATGCCAAACTGTTGAATCTTTTCATTTCTACTTTCTCTCCATATACAATCAATAAATATTATATAAAATGCAATATAATAATTATTTTCATATCGTCAATAATTTTTTGTATTTATGCCTTTTAATATTGATTTTTATACTTAAAAAGTCGTTATTAAAAAATTATTAAATCCGAAAATCTAAAATAATATAGAATTTATTAAAATAATTTTTATTTTATGGTGCAAACTTATGAATATATTTATAAACGGCAAAGAATTATCAGTAATGCTTGAAAATGAAAAAAATGCTTATGAAATATTAAAACCAATAGAAAGCTGGTGCAATTCTAATGATTTTTTAATAAATAAAGTTAATATAGACGGAAGAGAATTACAGCCATATATAGACGAAGAATATGAAACTATACCTATAGATAATGTTCAAAAAATAGAAGTTGAGGCATTAAGTCATGCAGAATATTCTCTGTATTCTATTATGTCAATTATAGAATATTTGCAGAATGTTTCAAATACTGAAAAAATAAATGAAAAAGATATCCCAGCCTTAAAAGACGGAATGCTTTGGGTGCTCGATTCTGTGCCTAGAACCATATTCCTATTTAATATGAGTTTGGAATCATATAATATAATACATATATTAAAAATGCTTGAGGTAAAATTAGAAAGATTAAACAGCATATCAGAAAGTTTAGACAAAGTTAATGAGTTCTTTAATGATGATTTAAAGCCTTTCTTAAATGAAAAAATGATTCCTGCTATGGAGCTTGTTATAGAAGAAGCGAAGATAAACACTATTGCATTATTTGCAAGCAATATAACAGAAAGTAATGTTTTATATAAAGTTGGAAGTCTGCCTAAATTCTTACCTTTAATTTTAGACATATTAGATTCTATAGTTAATAAACTTCAGTCTGGAAATGATAAAGAGGCTTTTATATATGCTGAAAAATTTTCAAGAATAGTGAGCTTTTCTTTCAGCATACTTTCAAATGCAGCTTCTCTTTATTCTATAGACTATTCTCAAATTTCTTTAAACTCAGTATCTCTCTCTGATGCTATCAATGATTTTAATGAGATGATGAATAATGTGCTTGATGCTTTTGCAAATGAGGATTATATATCAATAGCTGATTTACTTGAGTATGAAATAAAAGACAGAATAGAAAATATTATGAATTATATACCATTAGTAGAGGAATATATTGAAAAACTCAATGTTTGATTTTGAAGAAGATATTAATTCTTTCAAGCCTATGGCTGAGAGAATGCGTCCTCTTTCAATAGAAGAAGTTTTCGGACAGAAGCATATACTTGGCAAAGATAAAACTTTAAGGAAAATGATAGATAATGATAAAATTACTTCTATGGTTTTCTTTGGACCTCCTGGTGTAGGTAAATCTACAGTTGCCTCAATTATCGCAAAAAAAACTAAAAGTGAATATATTAAACTTAATGCTGTTCTTTCAAATGTTTCTGAAATAAGAGAAGCTATTAAAAAAGCTGAGAAAAATTTGGAAAACAGAAAAAAAACTATTCTTTTTATAGATGAGATACACAGATTTAATAAAAGTCAGCAGGACGCACTTCTTCCAGCTGTAGAAAACGGCTCTGTAATACTTATAGGAAGCACAACTCAAAATCCGTACTTTTATCTTAATAATGCACTTCTTTCGCGTATAATGCTTTTCGAGTTTAGAAATCTTGATGACAATGATATAAAAGAAGCTCTATTAAAAGCCATTACCGATAAAAGAGGTTTAGGAGAAGATGATGTTGCTGTAGAAGATGGGGCTATTAGTTTAATAGTACGATATTCTCATGGAGATGTAAGAAAGGCTTTTACATATCTTGAAGCCTCATATTTAGCTACTCAGATAGATGAAACTAAAGAAAAACTTACAATTACAGAAGAAATAGTCAAAGATGTTACAAGCAAGCAGGCTATGACATTTGATGAAGATGAGCATTATAACACAATAAGTGCTTTTATAAAAAGTGTAAGAGGAAGCGATCCTAATGCAGCTGTTTACTATTTAGCAAGAATGCTTGAGGCTGGAGAAGACCCTAGATATATAGCAAGGCGTTTATGTATATTAGCTTCTGAGGATATTGGACTTGCTGAGCCTAATGCTATGAATATTGCCTCTTCTCTTGTAAGTATTATTGATTTTATAGGTATGCCTGAAGGACGTATTCCTTTATCTGAAGTTACTATATATTTAGCTTTATGTCCGAAATCAAACTCTGCTTATAATGCTATTAATAAGGCTATTAGAGATATAAGAAACGGAGAGCTTTATTCTATACCAAATTATTTAAAAGATAATCATTCAGCGTCATTTGATAAAAAAAGTAATGAAGAATATAAATACCCTCATGAATTTCCTTATCATATAGTGAAGCAGGACTATTTAGAGCATGGCATAAAAAAAGAATATTATGAGCCTGTTGATATAGGCGAGGAACGCGAGCTTAAAAAACGTTATGAGTGGATTATGAAGCATATATAATTTATATACCTAAACAACTATATTTTGTCAAAAATTATTTTTTTTTGTTTTTATTATTTGTGGGGACTAGCCCTGCGAAGCACACAGTCGTGCCACACCCCCAGTTCTTTTGTTGGCACAAAGAACCAAAAAGACTGCATTTTTAGTCTAAATCTAGGCTATACCTTAAATTTAATACATATATTTTAAATATAAAACGAAGTCCAGCGAAAGGCTATATTTCAGGCTGAATTTTGTAATTTATTCTACATGTAAAACATAAATTAGTACTATTTAGTATTATTTTTACACTTGCACTTTTTGCAACTTTTTGCGGCGGGAAAAAGTTGAATAAAAAAATTGACAAACTTAAAAATTTTTAGTATATACAAATAAAAAATAAATGAAATATATTTTATGACAAAATATAAAAAATTGTTATCTTAATAAAAGTATAATTGTCATTAATTATTTTAAATATTAAATGAGGATTTTTATTAATGAAAAAAACATTATTTATAATTTTATTTTCGATAATTTTATTATCATGTCAAGAAAAGGTAACAGCTCCTAATAATTCTAGCTCAGAAAGTACAGGAGAATCTGATACTACAGTTCCATCTATAACTCCAGAAGATACAGAACAATATGGTATAGATATAGACACAGCTGCATCAGAAAATGTAAGAGCTGCATTAGTAAAGTATCATACTGATAAAGGTGAGTATAAACTAATATTTAAAGGTAATTCTACCAAAACTTATGATTCACGTAGTAATCTTGGAGCAATAATAGCTGAGGTAAAAGATATTAATGGTATAACAGTATCACTTGAGCATGTGAATTTTATAGACAATAAACTTCCTGATTTTCTATTAGGAGGAGATCAGACTCAAAATAATAATATAACAAAGGTTATTCTTCCTGATACTATAAAAGTTATTGGAAACAAGGTATTTTTTAATTGTTATGCATTAACTGAAATAAATATGCCTAAAAGTTTAACTGAAATAGGTTCTTATTTTATCTATAATACTAAAATAAAAAATATTGATCTTCCTAATGGGCTGACAACAATAAAAGATCATGCTTTTTATGTATCTTCTATAGAAAGTATTAATATACCAGACACTGTAACATCTATAGGTGCAAGTGCTTTTGATTCATGTCAGCAGCTTAAAAGTGTAAAATTACCAAACAATTTGACTATAATAGCAGAAAGTCTTTTTGCAAGCTGTTATAAATTGACAACTATGAATATACCAGAATCTGTTACAAAAATTGAGTCTGATGCATTTTATGTATGCAAAGGTTTGGATAATGTTATATTTGAAGGCAGTCCTAAAATCACATCTATAGGAAATTCAGCTTTTGGTTATTGCAAAGCATTGACATCTATTACAATACCTGCATCCGTTACTTCAATTGGAAATTCTGCTTTTTCTACTTGTGATTTATTGACAACTATAACATTTCTGTCTCAAATACCTCCTTCAATAACAGGTAATAATACTTTTAATAATTCTTCTTCATTAAAAAACATATATGTACCTTATGGAGCAAAAACAGCATACGAAGCTTTAAAAGGTAATAGTTTACCTGCAAATGTGGTTATAACTGAAAATATATAATTAATATTTGTATATATTTGATGGGCATATGTAGTAATGTATTAAAATTATTACATACTGCCTAATATTTTATGTTTTATATTTACAGTATTTAATCTCAAGTAATACAAACTGCCTAGCGTATATACCTAAACAACTATAAAATAATTTACGTATATGTATATTCTTTAGAGAATTTATTAAAATTTTGAATAGTGGGCAATTTACTATTTTTAAATAAGTTGTATAATTTATATAAATTTTATTTAAGGATTTTTATTATGATAGATGTAAAATTAATAAGAGAAAATATTGAATTAGTAGAAGAGAACTTAAGAAAGAGAAGAAGCAAAGTATCTTTGGATAAGTTAAAAGCATTAGAGCATGAAAGACTTAATTTATTAAAAGAAGTAGAACAGGATAGAGCTAAAAAAAATGAGGCTTCTAAAAAAATCGGTGAATGTATGAAAGCAGGCAATAAAGAAGAAGCTGAAAAAATAAAAGAAGATATGAAAAACTTTACAGAATCCTTAAATAAAAAAGAAGAAAAATTAACAGAACTTGAAGAATCGGTTAATAATGAAATACTTTATCTGCCTAATATGCTTTCAGAAGATGTACCAGAAGGCGACGATGAGCATGCTAATAAAGAGATTATAAGATGGGGAGAGCCTCGTAAATTTGATTTTGAAGTAAAAGATCATGTTGATGTAGCATTAGGTCTTGATATACTTGATATTGAAAGAGCTGTAAGAATGGCTAGAACTCGTTTTTCTCTTATGAAGGGCAAAGGGGCTGCTTTAGAGAGAGCATTGATTAACTTTATGCTTAAAAAACACACTTCAGAACATGGTTATACTGAGTATGTTCCTCCTATGCTTGTTAATGGCAGAACTATGACTGGTACTGGTCAGCTTCCAAAGTTTGAAGAGGATTTATTTAAAACTACTGATGATCCTGCTTTATACCTTATACCTACAGCAGAAGTTCCTCTTACAAATATTTACAGAGAAGAGATAATACCAGAAAATATGCTTCCTATATATGCAACAGCTTATACTCCATGTTTTCGTTCTGAGGCAGGCTCTTACGGACGTGATATGAGAGGTCTTATAAGACAGCATCAATTTGATAAAGTAGAGCTTGTTAAGGTATGTGCAGCTGACAAATCTAAAGAAGAACATGAAAAAATGCTTAAAGATGCTGAAAGTATTTTGCAGGCATTAGAACTTCCATACAGAGTTGTAGTACTTTCTTCTGGGGATATAGGTAATGCCGCTTACAAAACTTTTGATATAGAAGTTTGGCTTCCTTCTCAGAACACCTACAGAGAAATATCAAGCGTGAGCAACTGCTGGGACTATCAGGCAAGACGTATGCAGATGAGAACTAGAAGAAACGGTAAAACAGAATTAGTACATACTTTAAATGGTTCTGGTATTGCTGTCGGAAGAACTTGGATTGCTATACTTGAAAATTATCAAGAGGCAGACGGAAGCGTTATTATACCAGAGGCTTTAAGACCGTTTACTGGTTTTGATAAGATAGAAAAGCCTAATTAATACCTTTAATTTAGTAAATAAAAAAATAACTAAGAATAATAAAGTGCATATCTCAAATACGGTATGCACTTTTTTATTGCATTTTTTAACGCACCTCTAACTTTATTCTTTTGCAGAATCAAAATTGTAATTATTAATCAATCTGTATTATAAAAATCGGCTCTGCGTGCGTGGAGAAAAGTTTTAAATTTAAATAACGCTTTGGGTTGGGCATTTTTTGAAGTGAAGACTTAAAAAATTTAATCAAACTAATACTAAAAAATAAAGTTTTTAAATCTAAAAGGGGGGATTAAAGTAAAATTTAAAAATTTATTCTAATTCCCACCCTTTAGATTTCTGAATACTAACTGTTATTTATGGCTCATTTTTATATCTTTACTTTAACTGTCATTCTGGCTGCCCACCCAAGCGATTTTTTAAATTTACAATATTTTTCAACGCACGTTAAATCGATTCTTATACATAAAGTTATTATTAATTCTAATCTGTATTATATATAAATGTTTCATGCTACGTGCGTTTAGGAAGCCTTAAATTTAAATCACGTTTTGGGTGGGTGCTCTTAAAGAAATATAAGCTTATAGATTTAATAAAAACCAATTAAAAAATAAAGATTTTAAATCTAAAAGGGCAGGGATTAAAGTAAATTTTAAAATATATTCTAACTCCCACCCTCTAAATTTTTAAGCGTTATTATATTATTTATATATAATTTTCATCTTTTAGCTTTAACTGTTTTATTCTGGCTACCCACCCAAGTATTCTTTAAATTTTGTAATATTATTTAACGCACGTTTAACTTTATTATTCTAAGCTACGAAAATTATAATTATAAATTAAGCCATATTTTTAAAATTCGTTCTGCGTGCGTGGAGTAAAGTTTTAAATTTAAATAATACTTTGGGCGGGTGCACTTTTTGAAGTGAAGACTTAAAAGATTTAATCAAACTAATACTAAAAAATAAAGTTTTTAAATCTAAAATGGCGGAATTAAAGTAAAGTTTAAAAAAATTATTCTAACTCCCACCCTCTAAATTTTTAAGTGTTATTATGTCATTTATAAATAATTTTCATATTTCAGCTTTAACTGTTATTCTGGCTGCCCACCCAAGTGCGTTATAAATTTATAATTCCATTCAACACACGTTTAACTTTATTCTTAATATGTAATAAAATAGTAATTATTAATAATATATATTAAAAAAATGAGTTGTACGTGCGTGGAGTAAAGTTTCAAAATAATTTTTTATATAATTATTCATTTTATCATATTAGACATGTAATTAACTTTTTACCAATTTTTGCTAATATTTTTTAATATACCCATATACCCTACTTGAAAAATATGTAATATATGATATAATGTTATTGTTAGATTGCTTTAACATTTAAATGATGTATAATTGAATAATTAATTTTTTATAATAAATAAGGATTTTAGTTTTATGAAAATGACTTTAAGAATAGGCGGAATGCACTGTGCTGCTTGTTCTAGGGCAGTAGAGAGAGCATTAAAAAAAACAGAAGGCATTGAAGAAGCTAATGTTAATATAGCTACAGAAAAAGCTGTTCTTAATTTTGACGATAAGAAGTTAAAATATAATGATATAGTAAATGTGGTAGTAAAGGCCGGATATCAGGTAGTAGGTAAAGAGGAAGATCCTGCAGAAATAAAAGCTAAAGAGATAAACGAGCAGAAAATAAGATTGATAGTATCTGCAATATTTTCTATACCGCTTTTTTATATATCTATGGCACCTATGGTTAGTATAGTTAAGTTTCCTATACCTAGTTTTTTGGTTCATCATATTAATCCGCAGGTTTTTTCTATAGCTGCTATACTTTTATGCGTACCTGTTATGATATCGGGCTATAAGTTTTATACATTAGGTTATCCTGCACTTTTTAGAGGCTCACCTAATATGGACTCACTTGTAGCAATAGGTACAACTGCGGCATTTGTTTATAGTATATATTCTAGTATTTTGGCATTTATTGGGCTTAATCCTCATGGTGAAAATCTTTATTACGAGTCAGCTGCTGTTATAATCACATTGGTACAGTTTGGTAAATATTTAGAGGCAAGAAGTAAAGGTAAAACTGGAGAGGCTATAAAAAAACTTATGGGACTTCAGCCTAAAACTGCCGTTATAATAAAAGACGGTGAAGAGAAAGAGATAAAAATTTCAGAAGTAAAAGTTAATGATATAGTTTTGGTGCGACCTGGGGAGAAGATACCTGTTGACGGAGAGATTATAGAAGGATACAGCAGTGTAGATGAATCAATGCTTACAGGTGAGAGCATACCAGTTGAAAAAAGCGTTGGCGATAAAGTTGTTGGTGCTTCAATTAATAAGACTGGAAGTTTTAAGTTTAAGGCTCAGAAAGTTGGTGCTGATACGGCATTAGCTCAGATTATAAAACTTGTAGAAGATGCTCAAGGCTCAAAAGCTCCTATAGCACATATTGCTGATGTTGTATCTTCATACTTTGTACCTGCTGTTATTACTATAGCTTTAATATCTGGTATAATTTGGTTTATAGCTTTGCATAATTTTGTATTTTCTTTAACCGTATTTGTGTCAGTATTAGTTATAGCTTGTCCATGTGCTTTGGGGCTTGCTACTCCTACTGCTATAATGGTTGGTACTGGAAAAGGTGCTGAGCTTGGAATACTTTTTAAAAATGCTGAGGCGTTGGAAGTATCTCAGAAAATAAATGCTGTGATGTTTGATAAAACAGGCACTCTAACAGAGGGTAAGCCTTATGTTACTGATATTATTTCTGATGATAAAGATAAACTTCTTTTAATAGCGGCAAGTGCTGAGAACGGAAGTGAACACCCATTAGGAGAGGCTATAGTAAGGGAGGCTAAAGAAAAAAATATTAAACTCATTGATATAGAAAATTTCAAAGCTATAGCTGGTTTTGGCATAGAAGTTTTTATTGATAATAAAAAAGTATTAATGGGCAATGATAAATTTATGAATAGAGAAAATATAAATACAGAAAATTATCATTCATATATGGATAGCCTTTCAAAAGAGGGTAAAACACCAATGTATGTTGCCTATGACAATAAACTTTTAGGCGTTATAGCTTGTGCGGATAAATTAAAAAAAGAAAGTATTGATGCTATAAGAAGACTTCATAAATTGGGTATAAAAACTGCTATGATAACAGGAGACAATAAAAATACGGCCAATTCGGTTGCCAAAGAAGCAGGTATTGATATTGTGTTTGCAGAAGTTCTCCCAGAGGAAAAATCAAAAGAAGTTAAAAAACTTCAGGACGAAGGCAATATTGTTGCTATGGTGGGAGACGGTATAAATGATGCTCCTGCTTTAACACAGGCTAATGTTGGCATTGCTATAGGAAGCGGTACTGATGTTGCTATAGAGAGTGCTGATATAGTATTAGTAAAATCAAACACCAATGATGTAGTAACAGCAATAGAATTGAGCAAGGCTACTATGCGAGATATTAAACAGAATCTTTTCTGGGCTTTTTGCTACAATGTTATAGGCATACCGATAGCTGCTGGAGTTTTGCATGTATTTAGAGAGCCTTTAATAGCTTCTTCTATAGGAGATTTTTTAGTTTCTATTATGGGTAAGGATTTGCTTTTAAATCCTATATTTGCAGCTCTTGCTATGAGTTTGAGTTCTGTGTCAGTAGTTACTAATGCTTTAAGGCTTAACTTTTTTAAACCAAGTAAATAGAAATACAATTAGTTTATAAAAGCTCATACTTACTCCAAGATCCATAGAAACTTAATTTTATATTTTGATTTCTATGGATCCTTTTTTTAAATACAATTTCATAATCTATACCTAAACAATTATAATTTGTCAAAAAATTATTTTTTTTAATTTTAAATATCTGCAGGGCTTTGCCCACCACGCTGTGTGCTACACAGCACCCCACTTCTTTTGTTGCCACAAAGAAGAAAAAAGGCTATATTTCAGTCTAAATTTAATAATTTACCCTACATATAAAACATAATTAGTACGATTTAATAATAATTTTAATACTTGCACTTTCGCAAAGCGTATCTGAGCTTGTCGAGGATATAAGGTTCTTTGACGCTGTCCGCCTGTGGCGGGAAAAGAACAACAAAAAAATTGACAAACTTAAAAATTTTCAGTTTATTTAGTATAAAAATAATAAATATATTGACATTTTATAAAATATATAAATCATAAGGAACTTTTAATCATAAAGATCGTCTAATATATTAAATAGCATGCTATATTATAATAAATTAAATTACATAATTTCATAATAGGGGTAAAATTATATATGAAAAATAAACTTAAAATACTTATAGATATAATAATGACTATTCTTTTTTTTTGTTCTAATCGGGTATCGTTTTACAGGTCGAACTATACATGAATATTTGGTTTATTCAATTTTTATATTTTTTATACTTCATCATATACTTAACTTTCATTGGTATAAAAATCTTAATAAAGGAAAATATAGTTTAAATAGAATACTCAATACATTTATAAATTCTATGCTTCTTATATGTATGCTTGGATTAATTATAAGCGGGATACTATTTAATAGAAATGTAGTAGAATTTTTTAATCTTGAGGGCATTAAAGTATTTAATAAAAGACTGCATATAATTTGCTGTTATTGGGGACTTGTATTGATGTCTGTACATTTAGGCATGCATTGGGGTATGTTTATAAATATGAGTAAGAAGTTTATAAATATAAAAAAACAAATATATATGATAACAGGTTTATTAGCAGCTATATATGGAGTAGTTTCATTTATAAAAAGAGGTATATATATTAGACTATTTTCAGTTACAAGAGTTCCATCTTATGAAGAAGCTTTTATATTTTTCCTTATCGATCATTTCGCTATAATGGGACTTTTTATATTTATCACTTATTATTTACATAGATTAAGCAGTAAATTAAATAAGGTTAATATGATAAACAAACAACTTTAAAATTAGGTATTAGACTTGTTTCAAAAATGATTTTATTTATTATTGTTGGCACTATTCCTGCGAATATGTAAAACATAATATTCGTAATTTTAAGATTAAATAATTTTATTTACAATCTTATCAAGTACTTTTGAAACAAGTCTGCTATTGATAAATTATTATTACACAGATTATAATATTGCAATATAAAAAATAAAATCCTTGTATAATAAATAAAAAAAATATATACTATAAGCCTTATTATATATTTATTTTTGGACTTTGATAAATGAAAAATATAGTAATAATTGGGGCTGGAAATGCAGGAGAAACTCTTGCATCTGAAATACTAACTACTGATGATAATAATGAATATAATATACTATGCTTTTTAGATGATGATATAAATAAAAGAGAAGTAAATATTAATCATCATTCTATAAAAGTTAAGGGAAAAGTAAAAGATATAGAAGATATAATAAAACATTACAAGGATAATAATACCGATATAGAAGAAATTATTATTGCAATACCTACTCTTAAACAAAAAGAACTGCTTGAAATACTTGATATAATATATCCTACAGGAATAAGATATAAAATACTCCCCGGATTTTTTGAAATAATAAAAGGTAATGCCTCTATAAAAGATATAAGAAATCTTGAACCTTCAGACTTGCTTGGAAGAGAGGAGATTGGTTTTGATGAAAAAGAAATATCAGAATATTATAAAGATAAAACTATACTAGTTACAGGCGGCGGAGGCTCTATAGGAAGTGAGCTTGTAAGGCAGTTAATTACACTTCCTGTAAAAAAAGTTATGGCTTTAGATAATTCTGAAAGTGCTGTTCATAATCTCATAATGTCTTTAAATGATAGAAACAATGAAAAACATAAACACAAATTCATGTATATAATATCAAATGTACGTGATTATGTTAAAGTGGATAAAATCTTAAAAGAAGAAAAACCAGATATTATTTTTCATGCAGCCGCTCATAAACATCTTCCTTTTATGGAAAGCTACCCTGAAGAAGCCATTAAAAATAATATACTAGCCACAGAAAATATAGCCACACTTGCTATTAAAAATAATATAAAAAACTTTGTATTCATATCAACAGATAAAGCAGTACGCCCCACTTCATTAATGGGAGCAAGCAAAAGAATATGCGAAAGAATGATAATGTCATTGTCTCATGAACAAAATAATACAGCATTTAAAATAACAAGATTTGGAAATGTTTTGGGAAGCAGCGGAAGCGTTATACCAGTATTTGAAAAGCAGATTAGAGAAGGCAAAGCATTAACTGTTACGCACCCAGAAATGGTTAGATTTTTTATGTCTATAAGGGAAGCAGCAAGACTTGTAATCAAAGCCTGCACTTTAAATGACGGTATAATATTTACTTTAGATATGGGAAAGCCAGTAAAGATTTTGGACTTGGCTAAAAATATGCTTAAAATGTACGGACTTACTGAAAAAGATATACCTATAATTTTTACTGGTATTAGAGAGGGAGAAAAACTTTATGAGGAAATTTTAATGGACGATGAAACATTGATACCTTCTCAGTACAAAAAATTATTTATAGCAAAAGATCCTGTTAAATGCCTCACTCCTGAAGAGCGTAAAGTGATGATTGATGCATTTGATATAGCTTCTCTTGATGCAGATAAAGAAACTATAAAAATGCTCATGCGTAAATATATAGAAGAATATACTGGATAAAAATAATATATACCTAAACAAATACAGTTTGTAAAATTTTAATTATTTAAAGATGTAATTATAACTTATAAATAGTATAAAGCGTTATTTTAATAAAATAAGTTTAAAATGCATTATAATAACTATGTTTTGCTTAAAAAATGCAGTCTTTTTTCTTCTTTGAGTCACACCTGCCTAGCGTCACAAAATAACTGGACATAGCCGTGAAGCCTGCAAATATTTTAAATTTCAAAAATTAATTTTGACAAATTATAGTTGTTTAGGGATATACTGAAACTATTTTAATGTATTAAACATAAAGTGATGCCGGTATTTTTACTAAAAAATTAATTTTTTGTCATACTTAATTTATAAAACTAAATATAATAAAAAAGCAGACCTATGAAATAAGCCTGCCTTTATATTAAATTAATATTATTATTTATATCTGTTTTATATTTGTTCTTCAAAGAAGGATTTGTATATGCTTTTTATGGCTCTATTCAAATCATCATCTTTTACGCCTATCATAATACTTACTTCACTTATACCTTGGTTAAGCATTTCAATATTGATATTGCATTTTTCCATAGAATGCATAGCCCTAGCAGAAACACCTACACACTGCTGCATACCTTCACCTACAAGCATTATCAAAGCAAGACCATGCTCAAAATAAATATTATCAACATTAAGCTCATCACGTACGCGTTCATATATACGTTTTTCTTTTTCTTCAGTAATAGCAGAGTTTCTTACAATTACTGATATATTATCTATTCCAGAAGGAGCATGCTGATAAGGTATGTTTTCATCTTCTATTATTTCCAAAAGTTTTCTTCCGAAACCAACTTCTCTGTTCATCAAGTATTTACTAACATAAAGACAAGAAAAATCCGCCTCTCCAGAAACACCAACTACAGGATTGATATTTTTATTTCTGTTTGCTACTATCCTTGTTCCCTTAGCAGAAGGATTATTAGTATTAAGTATATGTACTGGAATATTAGCTTCATAAACTGGCTGTAAAGCCTCTGCATGAAGAACATTAAAACCGCCGTAACTTAACTCTCTCATCTCTCTGTATGTAAACTCATCTATAAGTTTAGGATTATCTACTATATTTGGAGCGGCTGCAAATACTCCGTCAACATCAGTAAAGTTTTCGTATACTTCAGCATTTACAGCTTTAGCCAATATAGCACCAGTAATATCGCTTCCTCCTCTAGGAAAAGTTACTACATCTCCTTTTTCAGTGTATCCGAAAAATCCGGGGAATATTACCAAAGCAGTTTCATCTTTTAATTTAGCCAAATTAGCATAAGATTTCTCAAGCACAGCAGCATTTCCAAACTCTTCTGAAAGTAAAAGCCCAGCATCTTTAGGATTAACATATTTAGCTTTTACACCTATAGAGTTGATATATGCCGCAATTACTTTGGCAGATAAATCCTCACCCAATGCCTTTACTCCGTCTATAAACTTTGTAGGAAGGCTTTTATCTTCTGCTATTCTATTTAATATATCATTTTGCATCTCTTCTAAAAGTTCATGAGAGAGAGAAAGTTCATCTATAATGTTTTTAAATCTTTCTATAATAATTTTTAATTCTAATTTTCCGTCCTTACCAGAAATAATAGTTTCAGCAAGAGTAATAAGCAAATCGGTTACTTTGGTGTCTTCTTTTAATCTTTTACCGGGAGCAGATACTACAACAATTCTTCTGTCCTTATCGGCTAGAACTATATCCGCAACTTTTTTTATTTGGCTTGCATTTGCAACTGAAGAGCCTCCAAATTTTGCTACTTTCATTTTACTTTAATCCTCCATTTTTTCTAGTAAAAATTACTATATATGATAACATAAAGCAGTTTTTATTTCA
Organism: uncultured Brachyspira sp.; assembly: GCF_949287625.1. GTDB lineage: Bacteria > Spirochaetota > Brachyspiria > Brachyspirales > Brachyspiraceae > Brachyspira. Next base: position 20,490 of record NZ_CASEGO010000047.1, read on the forward strand.
ATTATATTATTAAAGTTTTCATTAATTAACTCATAATTTTCGATAAATATTAGAATATATAAAGTAAAAAAATAATTTCTTATAAAAAATACAGTTTTAACCCATACTCATTTGAATGATGTTTTATACTGTATCTTTGATTATGCTCTAGAAGTTTTATTTTTAATTTGTCTTCCATAAATACATATGAGGAATTATCTAATTCTAAAAATTCATTATTATTAATTGATAATTTTTTATTTGAAATTTCTCGTCTATAATATATAGGATTTGTACTTATATCTTTTCTTACAAAAAACAAATATACTTTATTAATTGTGATATTCTTAAAATAGGATAATACTGCTAAAGCTCTTAAACAAGCACCTTCAAGCTGCTCTATCAATTCATCATTTCCCTTTCTGCTTTTAGAAAATTCAAAAATATGCATATTATAAACTTTTTCGCTTTCTTTTTGAATGATAACTTTATCAGCACATTTTTTATTTTTCAAATATAGAAATGATTTATCTCCTTCTAATTCTATTATAGATAAAGAATTCTCAAGAACTTCTATAGTTACAGATATACCATGATCAGTTAGTATATATTGTTTGTCATTATAATCATCAAAAAAGTTATTCCGAAATACTTTACTCAAAACTTCTCTAAACTCTTCAGGATATTTTTCATACCATTTTATCATTATAATTCTTCCTGAAAATCGTATATTTCATCTGATATTTTTTTTAATACTTTATTGAAAGTAGGAACTTCAAAACCATACTCTGAACTTTCTAATTTAGTAACTTTTGTAAATCCGTCTTCTTCAATATCAAACTGATACATTCTTACCATATCTTCTGAAATCAAATCGTCCTCATCATATCCGTGTTTATTCATCAAATATTTTTTTCTTTCTTCATTATTTGAATTTAATTTAATCATATTATTTATATGCTGAACAATTGTGTCACTATGAGTTGTTATAAGAATATTGATATTACTATTAACTAATTTAATGAATACTCTAGTTAACTGCTGCTGAAGTTCTGGGTGAAGAGAAATTTCGGGTTCTTCCATTATTATATCTTCATTATGCTTACTATATTTTAAAAATAATATTAATGTACTAATTTCTGTAATCACTGCTGAACTTACATGCATTTTAAAATCAATATCTGAATTATTACTTTTATAATGCACTTTAGCAGAAGGCATATTATCCAAATATATTTTACCATTTATAACTTTATTTTCTAATAAATCTACAATATCTTTTTTATTAATATTTTCATCAAAACGTAAAGATGATAATTTAAAGAAAAAATCCTTTATAGGTAATGTTAATTCCAATTTATCATTAACATTAGAATAATAACTATTATTAAAATAACTGTTTAACGATTTATCTATTATCAAATCTTTAAATAGTAAAAAACCTGTTCTTGATACAGGCAAAAAAAGAGTATTACTCCATTCTCTTGATATAATACCTTCTAATATTCTAAGACATAATAATGTAATAATGCTGTCCATACTATTATTTGTGCCTCCATGAAAACGCATATTATTATGATAGAAATAAATAATATTATCATTTGATTGATTATTAGATAAAATAATCTTATGATATTTCATATTAATATTTACGTCATAATTTGGATACAATATATATATTTCTTCAGCAATAATATTTTTATAACTAAATATACTTTCAAAAATTGCAGTCTTATTATAGGATATAATATCATTTGCAGCATCTATACATTCATTTATAACTTCATTAGATATTTTTACTTCAGTAACTTCAGTTTTATTGTTGGAAAATATTTCATTTGCTAAACTATATAAATTATGATAATTTTGAAAATTCAAAGATTTTTTATAGTCCCAAAAGAACATTATACTAGAAATATACCAAACTAAACTAGCTAAATAACTCTTTCCGCTGTTGTTGTCGCCTACAAAAAGCGTAAACGGTGATAACTCTATTTCTGCCTCTTTGATTTTGGCAAAATTCTTCACGTAAATAGTTGGGTATTTTCTCTTTTTTTCCTGCATATTTAAAATAAATGTGAATTATTATATTTTCTCATATTTTCGGAAATTATTATATTACAAACATGCATATTTTGTCAAGTTTACAAAAATATAGCAGCCTATTTTTTATTCAATATATTCCATAAATTTACGATACTTTAATATAATATTTATATATTTTGAAGATGTAATTTAATTATGAATGAAAATATTTTAGTAGTAGAACATAGAACAGATCTTTTAGACAGATTTGTTGATATTTTAAGGGCTAGACATTATAATCCTATAGCTACAAAATCACGTTCGCAGGCCGTTAATATATCCAATGAAAGTACATTAGATCTAATACTTTTAGATGCTGATATAGGAGACTCACAAGGGCTTCAGCTTCTTGATACTTTCAAAAATCAGGATTCTACAAAAGGAACTCCTATTATTCTTTTAAGTACGCCTTATAGAAAAATGGAGTTTATAGAAGAAGCATTAAATCTTGGAATTGACGGGCTTATATTTATACCTTTCGATGAAATGGAGCTTATCGTAAGAGTGAATAGCTGCCTTAAATACAGAAGATTATATTTAGAGCATCAGAAATTAATTAAGCAGGCCGATTATCTTCAAAACTCTCTAAACGATATGACAGAAGTTTCAAACAGAAATTATCAGTCATATAAAGAAGCCCAAAAAAAATATGACGATATTCTAAATATAGATTTGGAAACTGGTCTTTGGAACAAAAAAGAGTTTTATGAACAATTTACAAGACTGCTTTATGAAACTGTAAGACATGAAGAAACTATTGTTTTGGCATGTTTCTCTATAGACGGACTTGATAATATTATTAATGAATTTGGTATTATAGCAGCCGAAGAGATTATGCTCAAATTCACAGATGTACTAAGAAAAACTACCAGAAGAGAAGATATTATAGCTAGATTTGACAACAATCAATTTATGGTAGCTTTCAATAGAATGAATATAAAATTATACGATAAAAAGGTAGATGAAATAAGAAGTTTTGTAGATAAAAATGAATTAGAATATAATGGTATGATAATTAAATACACAATATCTGTCGGAATATCATATACAGCCTACAAAAAAAATTATCATATAGAAGGTATGGATAAAGAAATAGCTCCAGTACTTTTAGCACTTCATAATGCAAAAAGAAGAGGATATGCTAGTTTATTTGTACACCCTACACTTATTAAAAGGTAAATTCTTATGATAATTAATCTTGATAAAAATAGCGAAGAAAGTATCAAGTATGCAGCATATGAAGCTTCAAAGGTTATAAATGAAGGAGGGATAGTTGTATCTCCAACTGACACAGTTTACGGTATGCTTGCTGATGCTTTTAATAAAGAAGCTGTTGAACGTATATACAAAATAAAAGAAAGAGAAAAAAATAAGCCTTTCTTAATACTAATAAAAAATGCCGAATCTTCTAAATACTTCTCTCAAAATGAAATACCTGATGTAGTAAAAAAAAATATACCAGGTGAGCTTACATTTATTATGCCTCTATCTGATTCCTTAAAAGAAAATTTTTTATATCTAAAAAATACAGTAGCTTTAAGAGTACCTAAAGATAAGTATATGCAGCTTATATTAAACAATACCAAACCTCTAGCAGCTCCTTCTGCAAATCCAAGCGGAGCAGGTGAGATACTTGACGGTAACAAACTTGCTGAACTCTATAAAGATAAAGCCGATTTAATAATAAATGCTGGAATACTTGAAAATAAAATGCCTTCAACATTATATGATTGTTTACAAAATAAAATACTTCGTCAGGGAAGTGTTCATCTAAACATTTAATCATAATTATCTTTTTGATTTTAAATTTTTTGAGGGAACGTTTTTACACATTCCCCCATTTTAGATATTTGGTTTATTTATGTATGAGAATTAATTGAGTTTTCATTTTAATAAAAGCTTTATAGAAAGATATTTAAATACATTACAAAGTGAATGCTCCTTTAAATAAAATTCTTATAAACTTTATAAAGGAGTGCCCATATATAACCTAGTGCACTCGACTTGATTATTTTTAATATTAGGTAGCCCGACTTCGTTATATTTACAAAAAAATATAAAACCTTACGGTTGCGTGCCAGCGAAGGATTTTCACCTTCATTCCCTAATTGAATATAAATTAATTATATATGAAAATACATTTTATATCAAGACTTTATATGTAAAAAAATATATTAATATTTTACATATAAAATATTTTTTAATATTATATTTTTTATATATAATAAAATAAATTTTAGTTATTTTATCAGAGATTAGATATATTTTCTTATAAGCATTTGCTAGCTTATTTATATTTGAAAATAAAATTTTAATTCAGTACAAACTTCATATTTGTCTATATATGCAGCAAATAAACTATAAATTTAAAAAACATATTGGGCGGGCATCTATATTTTTTAATAAATATAATAAAATAAGAAAAAGCAGAAATTTTAAAATAAATTGTTAAATATAAAGGGAGGGAAACAGGAATAATATAAAAATTTTAATACTTAATACAACAAGCTGTATTTTTTGTATAAAAAGAAAATTTTTTTAATAAAATATGAATGAAATTTCTACATATTTATTTCATATACTGTTTTATTATTAAACATATTTAATATATAAGTATTTTATTTTTTATAGTTTACATGCATTATTAGGTAATTTTTATGCTATTTTTTGGTATGTTTCTTGCATGAATTTAAAATTATAAAATATTTTTTATTATTTATATTAGTAAGTAAAATAGTATGATATGTTTTAATAATCGTTATTGAGAGTAATGATCAGTATATAAGGAGTATTAAATGAGTGATGAATTAAATAAAGATATAGATAAAAATAGCGATAATAAAGAAAATAAAAAAGAGGATAATACAGTTTCTATAGTGGAAGACAAATTACCAAGAAGACTTATTATTATACCAGTAATGGGAAAGCCGTTGTTTCCAGGTCTTTATGCTCCATTTCCAATACCTCCGCAGCATGCAGAGGCAGTAAATAAAGCTATATCAGAAAATGATGGTTTTCTAGGTCTTAACTTATATATTTCTGATAATCCTCCGGACAAAAAAACACCTTCTGTAGATGATATCTATAAAGTAGGTGTTGTAGTAAAAGTATTTAAAAAACTTAATCTTCCAGACGGAGGACTTAATCTTCTTATTAATTCTATCAAAAGATATAAAATAATAAGATTTACAACTACAGACCCAGTAATAAGAGCAGAGCCTCTATATATAGAAGATTCATTTCATGGAGATAAAGACTCCAAAGAGATAAAAGCATATACAAGAGCTTTACTTTCAGAGGTTAAGTCTATAAGCGAAAATAATCCTCTATTTACAGAAGAGATGCGTCTTACTATGGTAAATGTAGATGACCCAGGTAAATTATCCGACTTCGTTACTTCTATGATAAATGCCGACAGAGCAAGTCAGCAGGAGATACTTGAAACTTTTGATGTTCAGGATCGTTTAGAGAAGGTTCTTCTTCTGCTTCAAAAAGAAAGCGAAATAGCTAAAATACAGCAGAAAATACAGGGAAGTATTAATGCCAAAGTTCAAAAACAGCAGAGAGATTTTTTCTTAAAAGAACAGTTAAAAGAAATAAAAAAAGAATTAGGATATGATACTGATCCGAAACAAAGAGATATAGAAAAATATAAAAAAGCTCTTGAAGAACTTGATGTTGTAGAAGAAGTCAAAGAGAGAATGCAAAGTGAAATAGAGAAAATTTCTTCAATAGATACACATTCTCCAGAATATACAGTTTCAAAAAATTATTTGGATACTTTATTTGCATTGCCTTGGAATAAAGAAAACAAAGAAAGAGAAGATATAGATAAAAGCAAAAAGATATTAGACAGAGATCATTACGGACTTGAAGATGTTAAAGAGAGAATATACGAATTTTTGGCTGTAAGAAAGTTAAATCCAGATAAAAAGTCTTCAATACTATGTTTTGTAGGTCCTCCGGGAGTAGGTAAAACTTCTATAGGAAAAAGTATTGCTGAGGCATTAAACAGACCTTTCTTTAGATTTTCTTTAGGAGGAATGCGTGATGAAGCTGAAATTAAAGGTCATAGAAGAACATATATAGGAGCAATGCCAGGTAAAATTATAGAGGCGTTAAAAATAGTAAAGGTAAAAAATCCAGTACTTATGCTTGATGAAATAGATAAATTGGGTACGAGTTTTCAGGGGGATCCTTCTAGTGCTTTGCTTGAAGTTTTGGATCCAGAGCAAAATTCATCTTTTAGAGATCATTATCTCGATTTGCCTTTTGATTTGTCTAATGTTCTTTTCATCACTACAGCGAATACTCTTGATACTATACCAAGACCTCTTCTTGACAGAATGGAAGTTATAAGACTTTCAGGATACATCATGGAAGAGAAATTAAAAATAGCTTCAAAATATATTATACCAAGACAAGTTAAAGCGAACGGTCTTGATATAAAAAAGATAAAGTTTACTAATAAGGCTATAAGCAGCATAATAGAGGGATATGCAAGAGAGGCTGGAGTAAGAAACTTTGAAAGAAGAATAGAGAGAATATGCAGAAAAATAGCTGCTGATATAGTTTCAAATAACAAAACATCTTATGATATTACAATAGATGATAAAGATTTAGAAAAGTATTTGAAAAAGCCTATATTTACAGAGGATTTCACAGAGAGAGATTTAAAACCCGGTAATGCTATAGGGCTTGCTTGGACTTCTATGGGAGGAGCTACACTTACAATAGAATCTATAAGAGTATCTGAAAAAAAAGATGCAGGCACTATAAATGTAACGGGACAGCTTGGCGATGTTATGACAGAAAGTGTACAGATAGCATATAGTCATGTAAGAAGTGTTGCTAAAAACTATGGTGTAAGCGATGATTATTTTAATGATGCTGTAATACATCTTCATATACCAGAAGGTGCCACTCCTAAAGACGGACCTTCTGCAGGTATTACTATGGCTACTGCTTTAATTTCACTTGCTATGAATAAAGTTATAAGAAATGATACTGCTATGACAGGAGAGCTTTCTCTAAACGGTAAAGTACTTCCTATAGGCGGATTAAAAGAAAAAACTATAGCTGCAAAAAGACTTGGTTTTATAAAACATATAATCATACCTTATGAAAATATTAGAGATTTGGACGAGATACCTGATAATGTAAAAAAAGGTTTAACTTTTCACCCAGTAAAAAGTGTGGGAGAAGTTTTTGATTTTATGTTTAAATTAAATAAGATAAATAAAGAGGTCAAAAAAGAAAAAACTAAAAAAAATAATAAATAAAAAAATAATTAGCTATTAAAAGGGTCTTTAAAGTATTTTACTTAAAGACTCTTTTATATAAAAAACTAAGTTTAATAATTTCATATTCATTAATAAGTGCAAAACTATAGATTGTCTTAAATCATACCGCTATATTAAATTTTATATATACCTAAACAAATACAGTTTGTCAAAAAATAAATTTTTAAATTTTGATATTTGCGGGGCTTTGCCATGCAATATTTTAAATTAAAAAATCGCTTGGGTGGGTAGCCAAAATAACAGTGAAAGCTAAAAAATAAAAAATAATTTATAAATAACATAATAATGCTTAAAAATTTAGAGGGTGGGGACGAGAGTAAATTTTAAAACTTTATTTTAATCCCCTCCCTTTTAGATTTAAAAGCTTTATTTTTTTATATTGTCTTTAATTAAACTAGCAAGCCTGCACTTCAAAAAGTACGCCCGCCCAAAGCGTGATTTAAAGTAAAAGTTTCCTTAACGCACGCAGAATGATTTTTTTTAATACAAATTAATTAATAAATA
>NZ_CASEGO010000048.1 GCF_949287625.1 uncultured Brachyspira sp.
ATAAAGCTATGGCTGATATGTTAAAAATAATTAAAGACAATGGCAGCGATTATTTCCGTCCTGATGAGGCCGTTACGCATTATACTTTTGAGATTAATTAGTATATACTGAAAAGTTTTAAGTTTGTCAATTTTTTATTGTTCTTTTTCCCGCCGCACACCACAGGCGGACTTTGTCAAAAGAACCTTATATCCTCGACAAGCTCGGATACGCTTCGCGAAAGTGCAAGTATAAAAATAATACTAAATAGTACTAATTATGTTTTACATGTATAATAAATTATTAAATTTAGCCTTAAATATAGCCCTTCGTTACCGAAGGCACGCAGAGCGAAAAACGCAATTACTAGAACTTTATACTTTAAAGATATGTATTAAATGTATGATAATACCCGAAATTTGGGCTACACCTAAAGGTGGACTTTGTCAAATGCAGTCTTTTTGGTTCTTTGTGCCACACCGAAGGCGGACAGCGTCACAAAAGAACTGGGGTGGTTACGTAGTACGCAGAGCGGTGGGCAAAGCCCTGCAAATATTTTAAATTAAAAAAATTAATTTTGACAAAATAAAATTGTTTAGGTATATACTGGAACGACTTCATTTTGTCAATTGATGTACATTATATAGAATTATCAACTTTTTTGCCGCACACGCCACAGGCGGGCTTCGCCAAAGTTGCTGCCAAAGGCACGCAGAGCGAAAAACGCAATTACTAGAGCTTTATACTTTAAAGATACGTATTAAATGTATGATAATACCTGAAATTTGGGCTGCACCTTGCCTACAGCACGCAGAGTGGTGGGCTTCGTCAAAAGAACCTTATATCCTCGACAAGCTCGGATACGCTTCGCGAAAGTGCAAGTATAAAAATAATGTCAGTATTGATTAACTTAGTTTTTAGAAAAGTATATCATTTTTTAATTACTTATCTATCATTATATTAAGTATTTCGATGTCTGTACCTTTCATACCTTCTTTAGCCATTCTTCCTATGCTGTCAATGGTAGCTTCAATATTATCTTTTACAAGACCGTCTCCAGATTTGAATACTTTTCCGTCTTTTGCCAAATTATAAGCAAGTATTCCGCAGTCAAGAGCTTCGGATATTTTTGAAGCACATGAAGATTTAGCACCATCGCATACCATACCGCCTATAGTACATAGAGCATTTGTAATAGTATCGCAAATAATTTTGTAGTCTGCATTATTAAGATATGCTATGCCAGAAGCAGCACCAGTTGCAGCACAAACAACTCCGCAGAATGCAGAAAGTTTACCTATATGTTTTTTCTGAAGTATTGCAATCAAATTTGAAAGTACCAAAGCACGGTATAGTTTATCTTCAGAGGCATTCATTTCTTTAGCATATATTATAACAGGTACAGATACAGTTATACCCTGATTTCCGCTTCCAGAGTTTGTAACTACTGGCATAGGACAGCCTCCCATTCTGGCATCAGAACCTGCAGAAGCATATGCTTTAGCTCTGTTGCGTACATCTTCACCGTAATATTTTATCAATGTTTTTCCTACACCAGAACCGTAATCGTTTTTTAAGCCTTCTTCGGCTATTGCTGAGTTTAAATCAATTTGTCTTTTAATTGTTTCTCTAATATCTTCTATATTGACTTCATTTGCAAAGTTTAATATGTCTTTTATATTTAAAAGTTCTCTGTCATCATGTTCTTTTTGTTTTAAAGAATTATCAGCAGAAAATAGTTCCTTACCATCTTTTATAATCCTTGTAATATTGGTATGGGCATTTTTTATTTCTACTAATGCAGAAGAATCTTTGTATTTAGCTTCTATTATAATATGCAAATTTTCAGAACCCTCTATCAAATCACATTTACAGAAGTTATTACTTATAAGTTCTTTAGTTTTTGCTATATCTTCTTCTTTAATTGATGATAAAACTTCAAGATTTTTATTAGCATCTCCTCCCGCTATACCTAAAACAGCAGCTACATCAATACCCTTTAATCCTCCTGAATTTGGTACAGTAACACCTTTAACATTTTTAATAATATTTCCGCTGCATTTTACAGTTACAGAATCAGGCATATTTCCAAGCACTTCTCTTACTTTAGCACCTGCAAAAGCTATTGCTATAGGCTCAGTACAGCCTAATGCTGGTATTAGTTCTTCTTTTAATATATTTATATAGCTGCTGTATAAAGTTTTATCCATAATTATTTGTCCTTTCTATAAATGTATTATAATTAGTATTATATTATTCTTTATATTCAAAATCAATATTTTTAATAAATTATTTATTTTAGTTTTATAAAAAATTTACGATTTATAAAATTAAATGATTTATTTTATGAAAATATTATTTTTTTTATAATAGTATTATTTATACTATTGATTTTTTTCTATTTTATGATATTTATAACAGATAATTTTTGAGAGAATTAAATTATGATACCTAGATTACATTTAAAAATAGTAGCAAGATTTAGAGAAGTTTTCGGACAAAAAGGCGATACAAAATTATACTTTGCTCCCGGAAGAGTAACAATAATAGGGGAGCTTATAGATTATTCAGGCGGAGATACCATAACTACTGCCGTAGACAGAGGTACTTATATAGTTGCAAGAAAAAGACCTGATAATAAAGTTAATATATATGCCCATTCTTTTAAGGCAAAAAAATCATTTACTTTAGATGATTTAGAAAGAAATAAAGAAGATGAATGGGCGGTTTATTTTAAGGGCGTTTTTTCTGTTCTTTTGGAAAAAGAATACAAAATACATGGTATGGATATTTTTGTTTATACCGATTTGCCTTTTAATACATCTTTAGCATCTTCAAGTTCATTATGTGCTTGTTTAACATATGCTGCTTTAGATATTAATAATATAAAAGATGCTGATCCTATAGAAATGGCAAAACTTTCTTATGAAGGCGAAATAAAATATGCTTCTCATAGAACTTCTTTAAGTGATCATGTTACAATATTTATGTCTAAAGAAAATACATTATTTTTCTTTAATATGAAAACACTTAAATATGAATATTTTGATTTTAATTTAGGCGACTATTGTATGGCTGTTGTTAATAGCAATAAGAAGAGAACTTCAAGCGACAGTGAATATAATGCTAGAAAAAGAGAATGTGAAAATGCATTAAAAAAACTTAAAGATAAAAAACCAAATTTAAAATCTCTATCAGATTTAAAGCCTAAAGATGCTGATTTTATAAAAGAGACGCTTCAAAATAAAGAGCAGAGACGTGCTTTATACGTTTCATCAGAACAGGACAGAGTAAATCAGGCGGTAAAAGCTATTAAAAAGGGTTCTGTAAAAGATTTGGCTAATTTGATACTTAAAACTCATGATGGTTTGAGTAAATTATATGAGGTATCTACTGCTGAACTTGATATATTGGTTGAAGAGTCTTCTAATATGGACGGAGTTTTAGGGGCTAGAATGATAGGTACTGGGTTTGGAGGCGGAGTTTTATTATTTCTAAAGAAAACTGAAGTTGAAAATGTTATAGAAAATTTATATGCTCATTATAAAGAAAGAACAAGAAGAGATGCTGATGTTTATATATTAAAGCCTTCTAATGGTACAAGAATTCTTCCTACTGAAGAATAATTTTTTTAGTGATTATAAATTTACACATTATCATTTTATTAATAATTAAATATAGTAAAGTTTAAATTTGGTATATATTAAATCTGCATATAAATTTATATATTATAACTTTTTAATATATAATAGTTAGTTATATTATAATAGGAAGTGGTTTTATGACATTATCTGAAATAAAAAATACGGTATCAAATATTAAGGAACAGTCAGAAATATTAAGGGGGTATCTTTGACCCTGATTCTATTTATAAAAGGGTTAAAGAAATAGATGAAATATCAGCCAAAGATGATTTTTGGAACGATAATATAAAAGCTCAAAAATTAATGAAAGAAAGAATGCTTCTTCTTGATAAGATAGAGCCTGTAGAAAATCTAATAAAAAATTCTAATAATATATACGAACTTGTAGAAATGGCTATAGAGTCTAATGATACAGAAATGGAAAAAGAGCTTGAAGGTGAATGTGCAGAGCTTCAGCGTATTTTTGATGAACTTGAAACTAAAAATTTATTTTCTGGGGAATTTGACAGTAAGAATGCATATTTAACTTTGAATGCAGGTGCAGGCGGTACAGAAAGCTGCGATTGGGCTTCTATGCTTTCAAGAATGTATGTACGTTTTTGTGAAAGACATGGGTTTACTGTTGAAACTACTGATGAACTGCCCGGTGATGAGGCTGGAATAAAACAGATAAGTTTTTATGTTCAGGGGCTTTATGCTTATGGTTATTTGCGTTCTGAGATAGGCGTTCACAGATTGGTTAGAATATCGCCTTTTGATGCCAATGCTAAAAGACATACCTCTTTTGTGGCAGTTAGTGTTATGCCGGATATAGATGAGGATATTGAGGTAGAAATAAATCCTTCCGATTTGAGAATAGATACATACAGAGCTTCAGGTGCAGGCGGACAGCATGTTAATAAAACTTCATCAGCTATAAGAATTACTCATATACCTACTAATATAGTTGTTCAGTGTCAGGCAGAAAGAAGTCAGCATAATAATAAAGATATGGCTATGAAAATGCTTAAAGCAAAACTTTATCAGCTTGAAAAAGAAAAACTCGATAAAGAAAAACAAAAAATAGCTGGAGAGAAAACTGATATAGCTTGGGGAAACCAAATTAGAAGTTATGTTTTTCAGCCTTATCAAATGGTAAAAGATTTAAGAACTGGGCATGAAACTGGAAATATGAACTCAGTTATGGACGGTAATATTGATGAGTTTATATCAGCATATCTTAAACAGCAAATAAAAAAATAACAATTTTTTATATAATTTAAAATACTAATATAATCTGTTATTATAAAATAATCAAAAAAACTTTATGCTTTATATAGTTTTAGTAAAATAAATTTTACTATTTATCATACAAATAAAACTTTTATTAAATAATATTATGTTAATTATTGACATTTTTAGACATAAATTGTATAGTGTAGATAAATAAAACATGGAGAATATTATGTTTAAAAAGATTACACTCGCAGCAGCAATGATATTAGTTTTAGCTGCTGCTATGCCAAAAAAGGCAGAAGCTGCTTATTCTGACGGTGCAGCAATAGGAGCTTCATTGTTTTTTGGATATCCAAATCAGGGTTTAACTCTAGTAGGACAATTTAAAGGTGTGCCTTTGATGTTTGGTGTTCAGGCTGTGGCAAATGTATTCAACAATGGTTATCAATATTTCGGTGTTGGTTTAACTATGGATTGGTGGGGACTAAAAATACCTTTGGGTAAAGCAGGGGAATCCGATGTTCATTTCTATTTAGGACCTGGACTTGCTGCTGATACTGCTTTTGGTTCAGATTATTGGTCTATTAATGCTGGTTTAAGAATGCCTATAGGTTTTTCTTTCCTAATCAAACAAAAATGGGAAATTTTCTTGGAACCTGCTCCAGTTGTTAACGTTTTGCATGCTGATAGCTATGGTGTATCTTTGTTAGGTTTTTATCTAGGAGATACCGATGATAGACATAGAAATCGTTGGTATTTAGGACATTTCCTACATTTAACATTCCAGTTCGGATTCAGATATTGGTTCTAATATAAAAATATAATTGAAATTGTCAGCCTCGCTTTTTATTTAAGCGGGGCTTTATTTTTTATAAAGATAATTTCTTTACTTTTCGATATTATTTTTTATATTTATTAAAAATAATAATTAAATACTAATTTGGACTTTTATCTATGTTTAGAAAGACGGCTGTTTATGCTTTTATAATAATTTCTTTTTGTTCTATTTTTTCATTATCTTCAAAATTATATGCTGATTATCCAGACGGAAGCAGTGCTGGTTTTTTTCTTAGATTTAGTTTTCCAAGTCAGGTATCTTTAGGGGTAACAGGAAAATTTGATGTTGTTCCTTTTATGTTCAGCGGTATATTTAATGTAGGTATATCTTCTAAAGGCTGGGCATGGATGGGATTAAGTGCTAGTGCAGATTGGTGGGGATTAAAGCATAGATTTGAAGAGGCTGGAAAATCAGATGCTTGGCTTTATTTTGGGGCAGGGGCTGAGGCTGTTGCAGAGTTTGGTAATAATTATTGGAATATAGGTTTAGGTTTCAGAGTTCCTCTTGGTGTTTCTTTTATAGTTGACAGAGATTGGGAGATATTTTTGCAGATTGCTCCGGGGCTTAATGTAATAGCTGTAGGTAGTGAGGGATTTGGTACTTTTGGCTGGTATCCTAGTCATACAGGCTGGACTTTTGCCAAATTTTTTAGATTTTCTGGGGATTTTGGATTTAGATATTGGTTTTAAATAATTTAATCCATTCTATGACTTTCTAATAATTTTTTTATTTCTTCATTTGCTGACTTATTTACTAAGTTTATGGCATTATTATCTATATAGGCATTATTTATTATGAGTGTTCTGCACATTTCATAATTATTATTTTCTATTGCTATACATAATGGAGTGTATCCTTTTATTTCATCTTTTATATCAGCATATGCTCCATTTGATAATAATTTTTTTAAAGCATATATATTATTATTTTTTACAGCCATATGAATAGGTGCATATCCTTTATAAATATTATTTAATTGAGACTTTGCATTTATTAGTATATTCATAGCTTCAGTATAGTTATTTTCAGCTGCGATATTTATAGGCATTGCATTATCATTATTTAATATATTAATATTGGCATTGTATTTTATAAGTAGGTTCATAACATTTAGATATTCTTTTGATTTGCTTAAGTTCATTACAGCCAAATGCATAGCGGTATTACCATCTTTATCCTGTATATTAGGATCAGCATTTTTTGATAGTAAAAGACTTACACTTTCAAGTAATTTATTAGAATCATTTTCTATTACGTATTGCAAAGGTGTTTTGAAATAAGCATTTGTATTATTAATATCAGCACCTAATTTTATTAATTCCTCTGCTGCCTGAATAGATCCTGCACCTACAGCATAATGAAGCATTGTATTCGTATCTTTTGTATCTACATCTATACCCAGCGTTTTTACTAGATAGTTTATATTTTGAGCATTATTTCCAATAGAAGCAGATTTTATTAATGATATAACATCTTCGCTGTTCATAAGAAGATATATATTTTTATTTAAATAAAGCTCTAGTATTTTTGGACTTGCATATTCTGAAGCTATAAACTCACTTCTTGGTTTTTCTTTCATTTGAAAATTGATATTTGCTCCTGAATCTATTAATAATTTTACACTTTCAAAGTTATTATTAATAGCAGCAATGTCCATAGCAGAGCAGTATGAAACATTTATATTTTTATTATTATTTGTGATATTTGTATTTTTATCTAAAAGCAGATTTAAATCAGTATACGGAGAGTTTTTTAATGCGTTTATAGAAGAGGTTTGATTATTTTCAGCAGCTATATGCAGTAAAGAATATCCTCTTTCATCTTTGGTATTAGGGCTTACATTTTGAGATAATAATGTTTGTATAGTTCTTACATCTCCTATTTTTACAGCATTTATCATTTTGTTTTCATTTTCAGTTACAGGGTATAGATTTATGATATTTATAAATATAAGAGCTATTATAATTTTTTTCATTATTAAGTCCTATTATAATATTATGTATACTAATACTATATAATAATCGTTTTTATATTGATTTTTATTATAATTTTTTTGTGATATTTATTTTAATTTATATAAATATAAGAATAAAAATATTGAAAAATAGAAAAATATAATATATACTTATGCTAATCTTTGGAGGTTTTTAAATGGCAAGCATAGAAAGAGAAAGAGCTGTTGAATTATTTAAAAAATACAATGAAGAGCAGTCTTTATTTAAACATGCTTTATCTGTAGAAGCAGTGATGAGATATTTTGCTAAAAAGTACGGCGAAGATGAAGACGAGTGGGGTATGGTTGGCTTTTTGCATGATATGGACTATGAGAAATACCCAGATAAGCATTGTATAAAAGTTAAAGAGATACTTGAGGAAGAGGGACTTCCAAGCGATTTTATACGAGCCATTCAAAGTCATGGTTACGGACTTTGTACTGATATAGAACCTTTAAGCAATATGGAGAAAACATTATATGCTGTTGATGAGCTTGCAGGTTTTATTACAGCATGTGCTTTAGTGAGACCTTCAAAGAGTTTGGACGATATGGAAGTAAAATCAGTAAAGAAGAAATTAAAAGATAAAGCATTTGCAGCTAAAGTTGATAGAACAGTAATAAATAATGGTGCTGATATGTTAGGAGTTCCTATTGATGAACTTATTAAAGAAACTATACAGGCACTTATACCTATACAGGAGAGTATAGGTCTTAAGAAAATTTCCTAAATTACGGATTTAGTGCTATGAGTAAAATAAAGATATTGACAATAGTAGATATGCAAAATGATTATATGGAAGGCGGTCCTATGGCAGTAAAAGGTGCTGTAAAACTTGTACCTGTAATCAATGATCTTATAAAAAATGGCGAATATGATGCTATAATTGCCACTCAGGATTGGCATCCTTCCAATCACATATCATTTGCCTCTACTCATGAAAAAGAGCCTTTTTCAAAAATAAAAGTAATAGATCAGGATACAGGAGATGAAGAGATATTAACTCTTTGGCCTCGTCATTGTGTTGCAAGAACTTACGGATCGGCTATAGTTGACGGGCTTAGAAAGAAGAGAGATTATATATATGTTCAAAAGGGTGTTGATCCTGATGATGAGGGAAATTCTGGATTTTCTTATATGCATAAAGAGTTTATAGATGCGGCAAGAGAAAATAAAGAAACGCTGATACTCGATTTTGTAGGTGTTGCTTTGGACTACTGCGTATTTTATACAGCAAGAGACACTGCAGAATATGTAGCTTCTATTGATGCCGAGTATTTAGTCAGTGTTAATGTACTTGAATACGCATCGGCTGCTGTTAATCCAGATGTGATAGAAGGGCTTTATTCATCATGCCCTCTTATTAATCTTAAAAAGGTTAGACTGTGAAGATTATTAGGCTTGATAAAAGAGAATATTCTAAAAAAGCCTATGTTTATAAAAGTCCTATAGGGGATTTAATACTTACTTCTAATGATGACTGTCAATATATTACTTCATTAACATTTAATTTAAATGATAATCAAATTATTATAAAAGATGAAGAACCTGCCATTATAAAAAAAGCAAAAAAAGAACTTGATAATTATTTTTTTAAAAACAGCAGAACATTTACTGTAGATTTAGGAGTATATGGTACAGATTTTCAATATAATGTTTGGATTGAAACTTCAAAAATACCTTTCGGAAAAGTTTTGACATATTCGGATATAGCAAAAAGTATTTCAGATAAAAAAGGAAGCATATCAAGAGCAGTAGGCACAGCCGAAGGAAAAAACAGTATAGCTATTATAATACCTTGTCATAGGGTTGTTGGTTCTAACAGAAGATTAACTGGTTATGCTGGAGGATTGGATAAAAAAGAGTATCTGCTTTCTCATGAGGGATTTAATATAGAAGGTTTCAAAATTATTTCTTGATGATTTTTGTTTAAAGAGGTTGTTTTTTATGCTTAAAAAGACTTATAAAACAAGCAGACTTTTTTTAGTTCAGCCGAGTATAAGTATGGCAGAGAGTATAACAGATTTTTACAGCAGAAACAGAGATTTTTTTAAGAAATTTGACCCAGAAAGACCTGAAGTTTTTTATAAAGTTAATACTCATAAAAATATTATAAAAAGAGAACTTGAAGAAATTAAAGCAGGAAGAATGCTTAAATTTTGGATTTATAAGATAGAAGATAAAAAAAGAATTATAGGAATGATTAATTTTACTAATATATTTATGGGCAGTTTTTTATCATCTACTGTAGGCTATAAATTAGATGAGTTTGAACAGCATAAAGGTTATATGACAGAAGCATTAAAAGCAGCAGTAATAATAGTTTTTAAAGAGTTAAAACTTCATAGAGTGGAAGCTAATATTATGCCTCATAATAAACCTTCATTAGAATTGGCAAAAAGATTGGGTTTTGAATATGAGGGGCTTGCAAAAAAATATTTAAAGATTAATGGAAAATGGGAAGACCATATTCATATGACTATAATAAATGATGAAGTATGAAATCATATAAAATTATAAAGCATATCTATTGAAGTTTTTTTTATTTTTATTATACTTTATAAAATGAATAGAACCAATCAGTTTTTTGATAAAATTTTTCAGAATTTCGATAAAGTTTCTGATGCTGAAAAGAAAAAAGTGTTTCAAAGATTATCCACGCTTTGGTATTCTCAAAATATTATTATAGAAAATCTCGAAGAGGGTATAATAGCAATAGATAATGAAGGAATGATACAGGGAATAAATAAAAAAGCTTGCTTCCTGTTTTCAATACCTAGAAACTCTGAAGGGGAATCTCTTTCACAATGCATGCCTGATAATGATATAGGAAAAACTATACTTGAGCTTGTTAATAGTAATGACTCAGAAACTAAATTATTAAAAGATAATGAAAATGAAAGAATACTTCAGATAAATATACTTCCTATAGGAGAGAACGGAAGAATTATAGGTACTCTTATAAAAGCATTTGATATAACAAAGACATATGAGAGTGCTCAGAAACTTAAACGTGCAGAACAGCTTGCTTCTCTTACAACTCTTGCTGCTGGTGTTGCACATGAAATAAAAAATCCGCTTGGATCTATTTCTATATATGTTCAGCTTATAGATAAGATAATAAAAAAGAATATGGACAATGATTGTCAGTGCTATAAGGATTTTAAAGAATATTCTAATATTATCAAAGAGGAAATTGGAAGGCTTGAAGATACCATTAACTCATTTTTGTTTTCTGTACGTAAATTAGAATTAAATATTGAAGATGTTAATATAAATGCTCTTATTCTTTCTACGGTTTCATTTTTAAAATATGAGATAGAGAAAAATAATGTTAGTATAGATATAAAATTTGATAAAGACAATTTAATACTAAAATTAGATGAAAGATATATAAAACAGGCATTAATTAACATAATACAGAATGCAATTGATGCTATGAATGAGAATAAAAGGGATAATAAAAAAGAGATTTATATAAAATTAAAAACTATTGATAACTATGCTGTTATAAGTATAAGAGATACAGGCATTGGAATGAAAGAAGAAACATTAAATAAAATATTCGAGCCTTATTTTACTACAAAAAGACATGGTACAGGACTTGGACTTACAAATGTTGTTCGTATAATAGAGGCTCATAACGGCAATATAACAATAGAAAGCGAATATGAAAAGGGCAGTGAGGTTATAATAAAGCTGCCTTTAAAGCAAGAAAATCAAAAATTTTTAAATACGGATTTATTAGATTATGCCTAAGATATTAGTAATAGACGATGAAAAAAATATAAGAGATGGTATCAAAAAATCATTAGAGTTTGAGGGTTATGAAGTAGTAACTGCTGAAAACGGAGAAAAGGGTATAGAAACTGTTTATAAAGGCGGAATAGATTTAGTTATAACGGATTTAAAAATGCCTGAAAAAACAGGAGAGGAATTTTTAAAAGATATATTGGAGTTTGATAAGCATATACCAGTTATAGTTCTCACAGGGCATGGCAATGTTGAGACAGCAGTTGAGATGATGAGGCTGGGAGCTTATGACTTTATGACTAAGCCTTTTAATCTTGATAAAATGCTTTTAATAATAGCTAGGGCTTTAGAGAGTAAAAACATAAAAAAGACTAATGAAACTTTAGAAAAACGTGTAGACTACAATGAAAGTTTTTACGGAATGATAGGTCATAGTGCTAAGATATTAAAAGTTTATGAAGCAATAAAACAGGTTGCAAGAACTAAAGCTACAGTTCTTATAGAGGGAGAAAGCGGAACAGGTAAGGAATTAGTAGCAAGTGCAATTCATCAAATATCGGACAGAGCGAAACAGCCGTATATTACTGTAAACTGTGCGGCACTTTCTGAAGGTGTACTTGAAAGCGAATTATTCGGTCATGAAAAAGGTTCTTTTACAGGTGCCGTTGATAAAAAGATAGGGAGATTTGAGGCGGCAAATAAAGGCACTATATTTTTGGACGAAATAGGGGAGATTAATCAGGCTGTTCAGGTTAAACTTTTAAGGGTGCTTGAAGAGAGAGTAATTGAAAGGGTAGGTTCTAATACTCCTATTGATGTTGATATAAGAGTGATTGCTGCTACAAATAAAAAATTGTCTGAAGAGATAAAAGCAGGTAAGTTTAGAGAGGATTTATATTATAGACTTAATGTCATAAAAATAGAAATGCCTCCTCTTAGAGAAAGAAGAGAGGATATACCTCTTTTGATAGATAATTTTATTAAAGAGTTTTCAAAAGTACATTCTATAGAAATAACTTCTGTTGATAAGAAAGTTTATAAAATATTATCTTCTTTACAATGGGAGGGTAATGTTAGAGAGCTTAGAAATACTATTGAAACTATGGTTGTAATGTGCAAAGACGGTAAAATAGATGAAAACAGTATTCCAGATTGGGCTTTGAAAAGCAGCAGTAATGATGATTTTGTTGTTGAAGGAAATGTTACTTTGGAAGAGCTTGAAAAGATGTATATTAATTATCTTCTTAGCCATAATAATTTTAATAAAGCTCAGGTTGCAAAGATATTGGGTATTGAGAGAGCTACACTTTATAGGAAATTAAAAGAAGATTCTAAAGATTAATTATTTTATCAATAATAAATAGGAGGAGCTTATTAAAAAAAACTCCTCCTTGAAAATTATTTTCTTTTTTTTATTAAATATATTAAAAAAATATTATTTAACTATAGTCATTATAACATCGCCGACTTCAACATCTCTATGTTCAGTTTTTTCTAATGATTTTAATTCTGAGAAGTTTGGTATTATAATAGGCGAAGTAATATCATATTCTTTTTCAATTTCTTCTTTGTCAAATTCTATTAATAATGCTCCAGCTTTTACTTTACTTCCCTCTTTAACATGAGCTTTGAAATGTTTTCCTTTTAATTTAACAGTATCCATTCCTATATGCACAAGTATTTCTATACCTTTAGCAGATATTCCTATAGCATGATTACTGTCTACCATAGTAACAACTTCACCATCAACAGGAGAATAAACTTTTCCTTCATAAGGAACAATAGCCATTCCATCTCCAAGTGCCTTGCTTGAAAAAGCTTCATCTTTTACTTCAGCAACATCAATCAATTTTCCCTTTATAGGACTTTTTATTTCAATTTTTTTAGAGAATAAACCCATATAATGCCTCCTCATATTTTTTATAATTTTATCATAAAAGTTTTTAAAGTAAATAACTTTATATGTAAAATAAGTAAAATATAGTAAATATGTAATTATTTGTTTGTTAGTTAACAAAACTAACAAAAAACGCTTGATAATATCATAAATAAGTACTATACTAGTAATATATGTAAAAAATTATTGTTTTTTATTATTGTAATCTATAATTTATAAAATTATTTTCTATATTTAATGACGAAAATATAATTGTAAATAATTATTAATAATAAAAGATAATTATTTTTTTTATTTTTATGGAGGATATATGTTTAATTATCTACAAAGAATAGGTAAATCTCTAATGGTTCCAGTAGCTGTACTTCCAGCGGCTGCTATTTTGTTGGGTATTGGTTATTGGATTGACCCTAATGGTTGGGGCGGAGGAAGCCCTGTTGCGGCATTCTTTATTAAGGCAGGCGGGGCTATTATTGATAATATGCCTATATTGTTTGCTATTGGTGTGGCATTTGGTATGTCTAAAGATAGAAACGGAGCTGCTGCTTTGGCGGGGCTTGTTGCTTTTTTGGTTGTAACAACTCTTTTAGCACCTGCTACAGTTGCTATGATTCAAAGTAAAGATGTTGCTGAAGTACCTGCTGGTTTTGCTAAAATTAATAACCAATTTATAGGAATACTTTGCGGAGTTATAGCAGGCGGTTTGTATAATAAGTTTGCTGAGGTAAAACTACCTGAATTTTTGGCATTTTTCAGCGGAAGAAGATTTGTACCTATAATTACTTCTGTAGTTATGATGGTAGTATCTTTCATCTTAATGGTTATTTGGCCTGCAATTTACGGAGCTTTGGTGGCTTTTGGTGAGGCTATAATAGGTCTTGGTCCTATAGGTGCTGGTATATACGGCTTCTTCAACAGACTTTTAATCCCTGTTGGTTTGCACCATGCTCTTAACTCAGTATTCTGGTTTGACGTTGCTGGTATTAATGATATACCTAATTTCTTAGGCGGTCAGGCTTCTATAGATGCAGGTACTGCTACTATAGGTGTTACTGGTATGTATCAGGCAGGATTTTTCCCTATTATGATGTTTGGTCTTTTAGGTGCTTGTGTGGCTTTTGTGAAAAATGCTAAACCTGAAAATAAAAATAAAATTAAATCTATAATGCTTGCAGCTGGTTTTGCAAGTTTCTTTACTGGTGTTACTGAACCTATAGAGTTTTCATTTATGTTTGTAGCTCCTGTATTATATGTTATACATGCTTTGCTTACTTGTATATCTTTGATTATTTCTGCTAGCTTCAAATGGATGGCTGGTTTCGGATTCTCTGCTGGTTTAATAGACTTGTTATTATCTACTAAAAACCCTCTAGCTACTCATTGGTACATGCTTATCGTACAGGGTATAGTATTCTTTATACTTTATTTTGTTATATTTGATTTTGCTATTAGAAAATTTAATCTTAAAACTCCTGGAAGAGAAGATGATGATGAAGCAGAAGTAGAGGTTACTGTTTCAGGTGATGCTTCTTATGCTGAAAAAGCATTAATGCTTCTTCCTTTACTTGGAGGTATTGAAAATATAGTTGATATTGATAACTGTGCTACTAGATTAAGATTAGAAGTTAAAGATAACACTATTATACAGGCTTCTGAAATTAAAAAATTGTTCCCCGGAGTTTTAACACCTGGAAAAACTTCTGTACAGGTAATTGTAGGACCTAAAGTACAATTCTTGGCAGATGAGTTTAAGAAAATAGCCAAAAAATAATTTAGTTATTATAACATTTAAAAGTATTATGACCTGCAGTATTATTATTTTACTGCAGGTTTTTTTATGTTCTATTATATAGAAATAAAATAAATATTGTGTTAATATTATTAAATAATTAAATATTATGAGGCTTGTTAAATGAAAGATAATAAAAAAGATATAAAATTTATACTTCCTTTAAGCTTGTTAGGGGGAAGAGAAAATATATTAAAAGTAAATAATTGTGCTACTAGATTAAGATTAGAAGTAAAGGATATGAGTAAGGTTAATGTAGAAGAGATAAAAAAATATTATCCAGCTGTACAAAAAATAAGCGATACAGAGGTTCATATAGTTGTGGGTACTAATGCCAGTTTGCTTGCTGAATCTTTAGAAAAAATATTGGCTTCCGATGATAGTTCATGCAATATGGCATTCTTGCTTCTTCCTATGCTTGGAGGAATAGATAATATAGTAAAAATAAATAATTGTGCTACTAGATTAAGACTTGAAGTAAAAAATGCTGATAAAGTTAATGAGGAAAAATATTATCCCGTAATACAAAAAATAAGTCCTACAGAGGTTCATGTAGTAGTTGGTATTAAGGCCTTTGATCTAGCTGATGAATTATCAAAGATTTTAAATGACTCTGATGATAATACAGATTATTCTAATAGAGCTTTGCTGCTTATTCCTATGCTTGGAGGAATAGAAAATATAGTAAAAGTAAATAATTGTGCTACTAGACTTAGACTTGAAGTGAAAGATATAAATAAAGTTGATGCTGAAGAGATAAAAAAATATTATCCAGCTGTACAAAAAATAAGTGATACAGAGGTGCATGTAGTAGTAGGCACTGATGCTAGTTTGCTTGCTGATGCTTTGAGAAAATTATTAGGAAGTGAGAAAGTAAAAACAGTTTTGCTTATTCCTTTGGTTGGCGGAATAGAAAATATAGTGAAAGTAGATAATTGTGCTACTAGATTAAGACTTGAAGTGAAAGACATGAGTAAAGTTAATACTGAAGAGATAATGAAGTATTATCCAGCTTTAGAAAAAATAAATAATAATGAGCTTCATATAGTAGTAGGTACAGACGCTAATTTACTTGCTAATGAGTTTAAAACATTTACTTTATAAAAATAAAAAGTATATTATATTTTCAATATAAAATTAAATAATTATTTGACTGAATATTAAGTTTTATAATTTATATTCTGTCAAATAATTAATTTCTTCTATTATAATTAATCTTCTTATTATATTTTAAGTGAAAAATACCTAATTTTATATTTATTTATATGTTATCGGTCGTAAATGTGAAATATAATGATAAAAATCTATTTATGCGTCATAAAAACTTGACAATTATATAAAAAACTATTAAACTTTAAAAATATATGATTTTTTAATGATTTTAGAAATTTTTTGCTTAAAATAACTTGGATATATTAGGTATATAAAAAAGTAATATATTATAAATAAAAGGAAGGAGTTATTATGTCAAGTATAAAATTTGAGCATGTAAGAAAAGTATATGATAATAAGGTAGAAGTAGTTAAGGATTTCAGTTTAGATATAGAAGATAAGGAATTTGTTATTCTTGTAGGTCCTTCTGGCTGCGGAAAATCTACAACACTTCGTATGATAGCAGGATTAGAAGATATAACAGACGGCAAACTCTATATTGGCGATAGATTAGTGAATGATGTAGCTCCAAAAGATAGAGACATTGCGATGGTTTTCCAGAACTATGCTTTATATCCTCATATGTCAGTATTTAAAAATATGGCATTTGGTTTGGAATTAAGAAAAACTCCGAAAGATGAAATAAAAAAACGTGTTGAATGGGCTGCTAAAGTTCTTGATATATCTCATTTATTAGACAGAAAGCCTAAAGCATTATCAGGAGGTCAGCGTCAGAGGGTGGCTTTAGGAAGAGCTATGGTAAGAAATCCGTCAGTATTTTTATTAGATGAGCCTTTATCAAACCTTGATGCCAAATTAAGAGTACAGATGCGTACAGAATTAATTAAACTTCATAAACAGCTTCAAACTACTTTTGTATATGTAACTCATGACCAAGTAGAGGCTATGACTATGGGTACTAGGATTGTTGTTATGAAAGACGGCGATATTATGCAGGTCGATGATGCTAAAACACTTTATAATAGTCCTAAAAATTTATTTGTAGCCGGATTTATTGGTGCTCCTCAGATGAATTTTATAAATGCTGTTTTAACTAAAAAAAGCGGAAAATGGTATGCTAGTTTTGACAGATATGAAATTGAACTTAATAATGATAGAATTTCAAAAGTTGATGATTCTTACGACGGAAAAGAAGTTGTACTTGGAATAAGACCAGAAAATGTTTCTTTATATAAAGATAAATCAGAAAGCAATTCTCCAAATTTAATACAGGCTATTATTGATGTTATTGAGATGATAGGTTCTGAAAGTTATTTGTATATGAACTTCGGAGATTCTCAAATTACTATAAGGATAAATACAAGTGATGATTATGAAAGAGATCAGCATGCATTTATGGATTTTGATTTAAATAGACTTCATATATTTGACAAAAATACTCAGAAAAATATTTTAGTAGAGCAGTAAGTTATAATAAAATAATAATAGTTTAAATAATAATACTAAAATAAGGCTTTGCTTTTTAATGCAGAGCCTTATTTATTATGAATATTTGAATTATTAAGATATTATGCTGTCTAATATTTTAAATAATTCTTCTTTGCTTTCGCATTTCATAAGATCAATTTTTTTTTCCATTTTATATCCTGTGAGATATTTCATAACAAACTTACGCATAAAATGTATACCGCTTATTTCACCATACAGCTCACAGCAGCCGTTTATATGTTCTTTAATAATGTTTTTTAAGCTTTCATTTTCTGTTATATCATTATTATAATCATCATTATCTTCAAATATTGTGTTAAGCTCTCTAAATATCCAAGGATTGCCAACAGCACCTCTGCCCACCATTATGCCGTCTACATTTGATATATTAAATGCTTTTAATGCATCTTCTTTAGTTTTTATATCCCCATTTCCTATTAGTATATAATCTTTTCCAAGTGCCTCTTTTACTTTTGCTATAGCTTCCCAGTCAGCAGTGCCTCTGTACAAATCACTTGCATATCTTCCATGCAGACTCAAAAAACATGCTCCGTTTTCTTTTAATGCTAATGCTCTTTCTATTTCTCCGCCTTCTCCTCGTTTGAGTCCAAGTCTTATTTTTACACTTACAGGCAGAGGAGACACACTTTTTACAGCCTTTAGTATGGAAACCATTTTATCCGTATCTTCTAAAAGACCAGCCCCTCCGTTATTTTTTACTACTTTTTTGGTAGGGCAGCCCATATTAATGTCTATAAATGAAAATCCGCTTAAATTAGTTATTTCTATTGCCCTTTTATAATCATCTTCATTAGCTCCGAATAACTGAAGTGATATTGGATATTCATCTTCTTTATGTTCCATATATCTGTAAGTTTTTTTAACCTGCCTTGCTAAAGCCGCAGCACTTACAAGCTCTGTTATAAGAAGTCCTGCTCCGAATCTTCTTGATAATCTTCTAAATACATAATCAGTATATCCAGCCATTGGTGCTAGAAAAAATCTTGAGGGTATATTTACACCTTCTATTGTTATGCCTCTTTTCATATCTTCCTTAAAAATAATTAAATTTTTTGATATAATATAACAATTAATAAAAAAACTTCAATATCATATCATTATTAAATATCTTGTTTCAAAAGTAATTTTATTTATGATTGCAGAGGCTATACTAAAAATTCTTAAGTTTGTCAATTTTTTTATTCAACTTTTTCCCGCCGCAAAAAGTTGCTGCCAAAGGCACGCTTCGCGAAAGTGCAAGTCTAAAATAATACTAAATATTACTAAGTTTAGCCTGAAATGTAGCCTTTCGCTGCCGAAGGCACGCAGAGCGGGCACGACGGTGTGCTTCGCAGGGCTAGTCCCCGCAAATACTAAATTTAAAAATTTATTTTTTGACAAATTATAGTCGTTTAGGTATATACTGCTGTAGTCATATAAAAGAACGGCATTTTTAATATAAAATTATTTGTCAAGTAGTTTTGAAACAAATCTAATAAAAACTATAACTAATTTTATTGATTAGTCTTAAAAAAACAGAACACCTAAAAAGAAAAAATTGCACGGGTTCCATACATATTGCATTTAAGTATTCCTTAATTTCTTAAAGTATAGCATAGGAGTATCATAATTTAAAGTAGAATGTATTCTT
>NZ_CASEGO010000049.1 GCF_949287625.1 uncultured Brachyspira sp.
ATTATCTACAGTATTAAAATCAGGATTATATTTTTCAAATAGTTTTAGCATTTCAAGTTCATCTAAAGCAGCCGCCCAGAAAAATGCATTTCTTCCGCTATTATCTTTTATTTTAGTAACATCAGCATTATGCTCTAATAAAATTTTAACAGCCTCCATTTTTCTTCCTCTTATAGCATTCATTAAAGGAGTATATCCTTCTTCTTCATCTTGAACATTGATATTGACTTTATCAATTAATTTTTCAATTCTATAAACTTGACCATAAAGGCAGGCATGCAGAAAACTCATTTCATCTTGAGATATACCATAAGAATAATTCACCATAAAAACTACTCCTATAATAATGAACACAATATATTTTTTTAATAATCTCATTTTATTTTCCTACTATCACTAATAAAAATTGTTATTAGCTAAATGATAAATTAATTTTAAGATTTAAATTATTTTATATTGATGATATTTGCAGAATTTGTTATTAATAAAATAATACAATTTTTCCAAAAAATAATATAAACCTCTTTTATAAGATAAACTATTAAAACAAAAAAGTCAATATAGGCGTATGCGGTATATAATTAATGATTATTAATACTAATCAGAAATATTTATTTTTTAGTTTGGATCATTAAATCTTTTGCTGTTTATTAAACTTGATATTATATGACTTTTAGATTTATCTTTTGCATCTAATATTTCATTAACATCATTAATAAAATCCTGAAACTGTCTGTTATAACAAAGTTTATGCATAGTATCTATATCTAAATAATTTCTTTTCTGTGCTGAAAATAATATTTCAGAATCTTCCGGATTATCATAATTTAATTTCATTATACCAACACCAAAAGATTGATTAAGCCTTTTCATCTCCTCCATAAGTTCATCATAATTATTTTCATCTATTTCCATAGCAGCAAGCCCAGCCAGAATTTGATAATGCCTGAAAATAATATTCTGTTAAACTTCCAAGTGTAATTTTTAATTTTAATTCATAAGCATAAATTTCTGTAGTAGGGAAGTTTATATGATTAAATAATTCTAAAACTGATTTATTAATATAGTCTTTAAATGTAACACCTACTATATCGGGAGTGCCCCATTTCATTTTTCCCTTTAAGTTTATATCAGCAGCATTGGCATTTATAGTTTTAGAATATATTTTTCTTGAATATAAATATTTTGTGAGAGGTATATGCAAATCTTCTTCTAATATTTTTTTATTTGTGATAATATCTTCTGTATCTTCTTCTTCGCCTAAATTATTAATTTCATTTATTAAATTTTGATTAGAATTATTTATTTTACTTTTTAATAAAAAACTTTCCTCTGCCAACTTTAACAAATATTGTAGTGTCTGGATTAAATTTTATATCCGTATATATTTTCGCACCCAAACTAGCAATAGGTGTTTTACTCATTTTACCATTTAATGTTTCAGCTATAATTTTATCATAACCCAATTCAATAGCTTTTTCCCATATTTCATCAACTTTCATAGGAACATCACTTTGCTCCAAAACTTTTTTTGCTGCATCATAATATGTCATAAATTACTCCTAAAACTTCATATGTAAATTATACTATATTTATATAAAAATTAAAATAAATATTATTACAAAATAAAATTGCTGCCCTGATAAATATTTTTTAGCTTCATACTTTTATTTATAAGGTTTATTATCTCTCCCTTGGATTTTTTCCACTTAGGTGCTACCAAGGTGTCGCCTAAACTGTCGCCCATTAATCTGGATATTATAATATTTTCTCTAGTCAAAGAAATAGCTTCGCACATCAAATCTATATAAAAATCTTCATCTAAAACAGGAAAATTATATTCTTTGTACATATTCTCAAAATAAGAGCCTTTTACTATATCAAGCTGATGAAACTTTACAGCGTCTATTTCAAGAGAAGAAATATCTTTTACAGTTTGAAGCATATCATCTCTGCTTTCAAGCTCTATATTTTTTTCATCTATAAACTTTTTAGGAAGTCCGAATATTACATGAGTACATATTATAAGATTAGGATAATTTTTTTTTATATGTTTTACAGTATCAGCAAATGATTTATAATTATGTCCTCTGTTTATAAAAATAGAAGTTTCATCATTGGAAGACTGAAGCCCCATCTCAAGCCAAATCTCTTTATTAAAGAAATAAGATAAATCATTAAGCTCTTTTAAAACATTATCTTCAAGCATATCGCTCCTTGCCCCAAACATAATCCCCACGCAGTCATCAAAATGTATTAACTTGTTAGCATAAAGTA
This sequence comes from uncultured Brachyspira sp., assembly GCF_949287625.1. Taxonomy (GTDB): domain Bacteria; phylum Spirochaetota; class Brachyspiria; order Brachyspirales; family Brachyspiraceae; genus Brachyspira. The sequence goes on from NZ_CASEGO010000049.1 coordinate 2,278, forward strand.
AAGACTCTTTTGAGGCAAGCGGAGATAATGGAGTTCCTAGCTGAAAATAAGCGTAAAACTTCTGATATCTTCTTTTATAGTTTTCTACGCCGTTTATCCATTGCTTATTGATATTTTCCTCTATTATGTAAGGCGGTTTATAGCTATTTAAATTACAGAATCTGCATCCTCCGTCATTAGCTTTATGAGCACAGCCGAAATCCGTGTCTATAGAAATCTTACCTACCTTAAATCCAAATTTATTTTTAACATAGTCTGAAAATGAATGATATGTTTTTTGCATATATATATTTCTTTATAAATATTTTTTATTAATATATACTAAAAATTTTTAAGTTTGTCAACCGAGAAATTTATAATCATATTTTTATTTTAAAACTATTTTAACTCCCACCCTTTAAATTTTTTTAATACTATTTGTTATTTATGAATGATTTTTATTTTTGAACTTTTACTGTTATTTTTAGCACCCACCCAAGTGCGGTTTTAATTTGTAATGCTGTTCAACGCACGTTTAATTGATTCTTATATAGGGCAAAATTAGAATTAATTAATCCATTTATATTTAAAAAATTAGCTCTACGTGCGTGGAGTAAAGTGCAAAATTTTAATAACGCTTGGGCGGGAGCACTTTTTAAAGTTCAGACTTACAAGTTTAATTTATGCTGCATAAAAAATAAAGCTTTTAAATCTAAAAGGGCGGGAATGTAAATAAAATTTTTATATTTATTTTTCAATTATTAAAAGACATAATTGTTTTATATATTCTCTCTGTTTCTTCTCTTTTTCCATTGCTATTTAAATAATCAAAAGCATTATCGCCGTTATTATCTTTTTTCTTAATATCAGCATTATGTTTTAAAAGCTCTATTATTATATCTTCTTTAAGCATTAAGCATGCATACATTAATGCTGTAGTACCGTTATTATTGCAGGCGTTTACATCTGCATTATTATCTATAAGTATTTTTGCCATTTCAGAATTATTATAGCTGCATGAGTAAATTAATGGGGTATAGCCTTCATCATTTTTTGTGTTTACATCAGCTCCGTAATTTATTAAAAGTTTGGCAATATCTTCTCTTTTATAAAATAACGATATAAGAAAAGCATCAAAGCCTTGTTTATTTTTAATATTAAAGCAGGCATTATTTTTTAATAAAAGCTCTGCTATTTGGTAATGCCCGTAAAATGAAGCAAACATTAAAGCTGTCCAATTCTCTGAAGTTTCTAAGTTAATATCTGCATTGTTTTTTATTAGAACTTCTGCTGAATCATATTTATTAAAAATACAAGCAAGCATTAAGGCACTAAACCCTTCATCATCAAGTTTATTTATATCGATGTTTTGTTTAATGCCTTCTTTAAGTTTATTAATATTTCCGTTTTTACTTGCTTCAAAAAAATATTTCATAGATGTTTTAATCTGTTTTTTATTAATTGCCTACTAAGAAGATATAACAATATGCTAAAACAAACTGTAAAAACATTATAAATAATAATGTTATTTACATAAATATAATTATATGGTATAATAAAAATCATTATATAAATTAGGAGCTTTTATGTTTGATTTAGGCATTTTAATACGTTCATCTATAAATATAGTGCAGGTCATAGGCTATAAAACTATGTGCTTCGGGAATATGATTTGTTTTTAAGAGATAATCCAATACTAATAAGTAAAATAAGAGATATAGCATACAATGATTATAAAGATAGAAGTTTAGTACTGCTTCAGACAAAAAGAAGTCTTCCTTATATAACTTGAAAAAGCTGATAGCTGAGAATTTTTCTCAGGTGCTGAAATAAAAGAGGATATTAAAGAGGCATTATCCAAAGCATTTGATGAAGATAAGGAAGTAACAACAGAACATATAATGGAAGCTATGAAAAAAACTTATCCTATATCAACAACTATGAAAGAGAATATTAATAATATGAGAATATGGTCAAAAGCAAGGGCAGTACTTGCATCCTCTAATACTTGGGAAGAAGATGAAGCCTCAAAAGGCAAACCCATTCCTAAATTAAAACAGGAACAGTATAACCCTTTTGCTGAACAGTAAAAAAATAATTTTAAAAAAAGGAGAATATTAATATGAAAGAAAAAATAACAGTAATTTTAATTGATAATAATATCAATGAAGATGTTTTCATTAAAGCAGTTAGAAAATTTGGGTTCAAAACAGTAAGAAATTATGATTTAAATAAATCAACTTTTGATAATGACAATTTGAAATTTACTTTGATTAAGAAAAAAGATAAATTCAATATAATTATTGATAATCCTGACAGTAGTTGTCTAGGCGTTAATCCTATGGGAGATTGTGTAAATAATATAGTAAACTTTCTTTTAGAAAATAAAGCTTTAAATGAAGAAGAACTTATTAAAAGAGAAATAGTTTTGGATAAGAAAAAAAATTGCAAGCATGCCAAGCGGAGCAAATGTACAAAAGATGATTACTAAAAAAGATAAAAACATAATAGATATTTATGATTTTCCTGAAGATTATTCTATAGATACTGATGATATTATAGAAAGTATAAGCGGTATAGAAAATGAGGAACCTAATCAATTTTTGCCAATTATGAATTCTTCAATTCTTGGAGGAAAAAAAGATAATCAAATAAATATTAAAAGTTATGAGAATGATGTAAAATATTTTGTTAAATACATATTTGAAGAGTATAAAAAAGAATTAGATTAAAATTTTATTTTGCAAAAATTACAAATTGCAAAAATGTATTAATATATACTTTTTGCTTTTTTATTAATACAGAAATGCTTATAATAAAAAGCAAATAAATCTCTCTTTACTATGTAATGGACATTGAAGATGATGATATAGATTTGATTGAGCATATTTAGGATTTTCTGCTCGCACGCAGAATGAATTTAAAAAATACGGATTAATTGATAATTATAATTTTCATTACTTATAATAATCAAGCCAAACGTGCGTTGAAGAGCATTATGAAATTTACAACGCACTTGGGTGGGCAGCCATAATAACAGTTAAAGTAAATAGAGAAAAATAATTAAAAAATACCAGTATAACGTTCAAAAATTTAGAGGGTGGGGGTGATGGTAAATTTTAAAACTTTATTTTAATCCCCGCCCTTTTAGATTTAAAGGCTTTATTTTTTTATATGGTATAAATTAAACTAGTAAGCCTGCACTTCAAAAAATGCACCCGCCAAAAGCGTGATTTAAATTCAAATAATATAAAAGAAATAAGGTAATAAAATACAATATCTGCACTTTACGAAATGATGATTTTATTATATAATTTTTTAATATATCAAATTAGGTTTTTAGTATGATAACAAAAAGAATTATACCATGCTTGGATGTAAGAAACGGCAGAGTTGTAAAGGGTACAAATTTTGAAGGCTTAAAAGATGTTGATGATCCAGTGGAACTTGCCAAATATTATAATAATTCATTAGCAGATGAGCTTGTATTTTATGATATAACAGCTTCTTATGAGGACAGAAGTTTATTTGTCAATGTACTAGAAAATGTAGCTAAAGAAATATTTATACCTCTTACTGTAGGAGGCGGTATAAACAGTATAAAAGATTTTGATATAGTTTTAAAATCAGGTGCTGATAAAGTAAGTGTAAATTCAGGTGCAATAAAAAATCCTAATCTTATAAAAGAAGCTGCAGAGAAATACGGTAATCAATGTGTTGTTCTTTCAATAGATATAAAAAGAGTTAATGGTAAATATTCGGTATTTGCTAAAGGCGGAAGAGAAGATACAGGAATTGATGCTGTAAAATGGGCTATTGACGGGGAGAAAAACGGTGCTGGAGAACTTGTTATAAACAGCATAGATACTGACGGAGTAAAAAATGGTTTTGATATAGAACTATTAAAAGAAATAGCTGATAATGTATCTATTCCTTTAATAGCTTCAGGCGGTGCAGGCAGTATGGAGCATTTCAAAGATGTATTTGCTGTAAAAGGAGTCGATGCAGGTCTTGCTGCTTCTATATTCCATTATAAAGAAATAGATATAAAAGATTTAAAAGAATATCTTAATAGAAATAATATCAATGTAAGACTTTAATTTTTATTAAATAAAGTTGCTGATTCAAAACTAATTATATTAAGATTTGAAAATTTATATTATAATTTTCATCACCCAGTAGATTTATTTCAATTTTTTCTAGCTGCAGCATGGTCAATAAAACAAAAATATATAGAATTAATTTACAATTAAATTTTTACTATATTTGAAAAATAAATTCTACATTCGTAGGACTTAACATTAAAAAATTGTATTATGTTATAACTGTATTTTATATATAAATCATGAAATAATATTGAAATATTATATAATAGACTTGTTTCAAAAGTACTTGACAAGATTATATATGAAATTTTTATAATTTATAAATTATAAAAGCAATGTTTTACATGTTGTATAACTTATTATTTTAATGCATAAATACACAGTCCTTTTGCTTCTTTGGGCCACCAAAAGAAGTGGGGTCTGGCACGACTGTGTGCTTCGCAGCAAAGCCCCAGTTATAAAAATAAAAATACTAAAAATTAAAATAGTATAAATATTTCTTAATTTAGTTTTGAAACAAGTCTAATATAAATTATAAAAATATATTGACATAATAATTTAATGCTTTATAATATTTCTATGGGAAAAATATCTATTATATCAAATAATACACTCGACACTCGACACTCGACACTCGACACTCGACACTCGACACTCGACACTCGGTCAATAGTTTAAACTTTTCAAACAATTCTTTTAAATCATATTTCATAATACATATATATCAGGCTTTATTTTTTAATAAAGTCTTTTCGTCATTGCATAATTTAAATAATTGTAAATCCGTAAAATCATATTCAAAAAATCTTAAAAACCAAATCTATAATCTTACAAATCATTTTTTCAATTTTAATCAAAACTCAAAAAACTTATACAAGCAAATAAAGGAATCAAGCCTTTACAATAAAAATTTATATACAAGGAGTTCTATAATGAACAAAAAACTTTTATTAATTCTATCAACTTTATTTTTAATAGGACTATTGTCCGTAAGCTGTTCCAATGAGGATAAAACAGGAACAGGCGGAGAGGATACAACAGGTTCAAGAGTACCTACCGAAATTGCTGCTAAATATAATGGTACTTATGCGGCTCAAGGTAATAGTGCATTTATAGTAGTTAAAGAAGGTAAACTTGGAATGGGAGAAACCGAACGACAAGCGGGGTTTGATAATTTTCCAATGGCTCGTGAAGGAGAGATTTTCGGCAGCGATCCTAATTACGAGTTTGAAAATTCTGCAGTTGCAGGAACTCTAACTTTTACAGACAGTAGTGTTACTATAACTTTTACTAAAAATCCTACCCCTAACACTACCGGGATACCAGCGACTTTAAACAAAAAATAATAATCATATCTATTTTCACTTAATTAAGCGTTCGGTTTTTAATCGGGCGCTTTTTTTTATTATTTTTATATGCTTTATAAAAATATATTTTATGCTATAATTTGTATATTTTAAATCCCGCCCAAGTATTTATTAAGTTTAAAAATCTGTTCAGCGCACGATTAATTTTATTTATATTAAATAATATAATTTGCATTACAAATAAATTTATATTTTTAGTTTTACTCTCCGTGCGTTTGGTATGGAATTTATTTATTATTCAACAACTATTCAACAACGCCTATATATGGGAGGTTTCTGTATTTCTGAGCATAGTCTATTCCATAGCCTACTACAAACTCGTCCTCTATATCAAAACCGTTATAGTCTATTTTTATATTAACTTTTCTTCTCGAAGGCTTGTTTAGAAGTGTGCATATTTTTAAAGATGCTGGATTTCTAGTTTTTAATACTTCGCATATTTTTTCTAAAGTACAGCCTGTGTCTATAATATCCTCTACTATTATTACATCTCTTCCAGTAAGAGGCACATCAACATCTTTGAGTATTTTAATTTCAGAACCTATTTTATTATTGCCGTAGCTTGATACTATCATAAAATCAATTTCTACAGGTACATCAATATATCTTGTAAGATCTGCAATAAACATAAATGAGCCCTTGAGAAGTCCTATAATACATGGTATGTTTTCTTTATTTTTAAGATCATTAGAAATTTCTTCTGCTAATTCTTTAACTTTATTATTTATATCTTCTTCTGAGATAAGTATCTTTGATATATGATCGTATTTATTCATAAATTATTCCTTAATTTTTCTTTAAATTTTTATTGTATATTATCGTATATAAATAATAATTAAATTAAAGATAAAAAACATATTGGGTATAGCCTTTTTTATTGATTTAATATTTAATTAGATGATAAAATAAGAAATTGATTGTTAAAGAAAGTATATCATTTTTAATAACTATTTTTATCTTAAAAAAATTATTAAAAACGATAAAGCAGCTATAAAAATTTTTTTGTATATTTTTAGTAATTTACATTATTTATACTATATTTATACTATCTGTTTTTTATAATTTTATTTTCTAGTAGTAATAAGTTCTAATACTAATATTACATTTTAAATCCTGCACTCTTTTATTTTTAACTTTATTAATAACCTTTGACTATATTTTTTATGATTTGTATTATATTGTTTTGTATATTTATTTCTTTTATTTATTGTGGTAATTTAGATTATAATAAATACGTGACTTTTTAAACTTAAAGCGTGAAATATCTATGAAATTTAAACAAAAATATATGAATTAAATTTGATTTTTTTCATTTTTAATTTATAATAAAAAATGTATTTTAAGTAGTTTTTTGTAAAATGATAAAATATAGTTTTGATAGTAAGTAGCCTACAGGTTTCAATAATTTATCTAATTGCTAAAAATTATACATATTTTAATTACAAAAAACGATAAATTGCTCATTATAAATAATTATAGTAATAAAATATGATTTATTTCAGCTGTATTAAATTAATGCATAAATATAATATATATCATTCTATAACTTTTCACATATATGTTTTAAATTGCATAATATCTAATGAAATAATACAGAAAATAGATCAGATCAGATCAGATCATATCAGATCAGATCAATATGTAACGATTACATATCTATATATTTATAATAATAATTCAAAATATAAAAAATTACAACCTATGTTGTATAGTATAAAAGCTATGCGGCATAGGTTTTTTTGTGTTTAACTAATTTTGTAGAATATTATGAATAGAAAAATATGTAGGTATTAAGCGAAATTTAAATATTTATTTAACAAATTAAAAATTATATAAAGCCAGTTTTGGAGGTAGTATTTATGAATAATATTTTTAATAATGAAGAAAAATTTCATGATGAATGGGCAAAAAGTGAAAAAATTGATTCTATTTTAGTTGACGACAATTTTGAATCATGTGTTGTGCCAGAAAAAAAATTTGTTATGAGTAATTTGGGAGATATAAAAGATAAGAAATTATTAGATATAGGATGTGGATTAGGGGAGTCATCTGTATATTTTGCTAAAAAAGGAGCAGAAGTATATGCTAGTGATATTAGTATGGAAATGTTAAGGAAAACATTAGAATTAGCGGACATTCATAATGTAAAACTTAATGTATTAAAATCTACATCAGATAAAATAGATATTGAAGATGAATATTTTGACATAGTATATGCAGGCGATATTTTACATCATGTTGATATAGATGATACTTTAAAAGAAATTAAAAGAATTTTAAAAAAAGATGGTATTTTTATATGTATAGAACCATTAGCACATAATCCTGCAATTAATATATTTAGATTATTATCTCCAAAAGTTAGAACCAAAGATGAGCATCCATTAAAAATGAAAGATGTAAAATTGTTTAATAAATATTTTAAAAATGTTAAATATGATATGTTTTGGTTTATTACAAATTATATATTTTTTAAATACTATTTTTTTGATAAGGTAGATCCTAATAAAGAAAGATATTGGAAAAAAATTATAGAAGATGCTAATAATGTAGAAAAATTATATTATAAATTAGAAAATGTAGATAATTTTATAAAAAAAGTATTTCCTTTTATAAAATCTTGGTTTAGGTATATTGTAATTGTTGGAAATAATAGGATAGATTTATGATTTATTAATTTCAGATTTTTATGAATATACTATGAACTTTTTTGACGCAAATACTCTGAGACTTTCTCAAATGTTACCATACCAAAGATACTTTGCCCAAAAACTTAATTACTAATTTTATTATTGATAATATGGTAATACCTTAAATTAAGATTAAAAATGAAATCCTTTTACAGAATGTGTACTATGTATGGTTCTTTTATACAACTATGCCTAATGATATTGATGCAAAAAGAGGATAGCTATAAAATGTTTCTCAGAGTGTAACCAAAGAAATTATAAATAAAATTGATTTTAAAACAAGTTTATTAAAAAGCTAAATTTAAAATATAAATATAGCAAGTGCCGAAACTTTATTTTCAGCACCTGCTCTTGATTATTCAAAAATGTTTCTAAAATAATTTTATTACTTAGCTTTTTTAGCTTCTATTGCTTTTGATAGTTCTTCAGCTAAAAGAGGAAGTACTTTGTTTACATCGCCTACTATACCTAAATCGGCAATGCCAAACATAGGAGCGTCTTTATCTTTATTTATAGCAATGATGTATTCTGATTCTTCCATACCAGCCATGTGCTGAATAGCTCCAGATATACCGCAAGCGAAATATATATTTGGTCTTACAGTTTTACCAGTTTGTCCAACTTGTCTTGATTGTTCTATAAATCCAGCGTCTACTGCTGCTCTTGAAGCAGAAACTTCAGCACCTATTTTTGAAGCTACAGCTTCTAAGTTTTTGAAGTTTTCTTTAGAACCTACGCCTCTTCCTCCAGATACTAATATTTTAGCTTCTGTAATATCAACTTTTTTAGAAGTTTCTTTTACTATATCTAGGATTTTTACTTTCATTTTAGAAGTATCTATATTTACAGGGAATATTTCTATTTCACCTTTTCTTCCTTCTTCTTTAGGAAGTTTCTGCATAACACCAGGTCTTACAGTAGCCATTTGAGGTCTGTGGTCTGGACATACAATTGTAGCCATTAAGTTGCCGCCGAATGCAGGTCTAGTCATACCGAATACATTTGTAGCTTCGTCTATGTCTAATTTTGTACAGTCAGCAGTAAGTCCAGTATTCATTCTTGAAGATACTCTAGGAGCTAAGTCTCTGCCTAAAGTAGTTGCACCTAATAGTACGATTTCAGGTTTTTTAGCGTCTATTATTGCTTTGAATGCCTGAGCGTATGCTTCAGTATCATATAGTTTTAGATGTTCATTATCTGCTACTAATACTATATCAGCACCATATTCTATTAAAGTTTGAGCTAAATTTTGTATATTATGTCCCATTAAAACAGCTGTTACAGGTGTTTTTAATTGAGCTGCAAGTTTTTTTGCTTCTCCGATTAATTCTAAACCTACGTTTTGAAGTACACCGTCTCTTTGTTCAGCAAATACTAATATTCCTTTATAATCACTTAAATTCATTATTCATCTCCTTTGTTTAAGGTTATTTGTTATCAGATAACAAATTTTTCTTTTAATTTTTCAATTATGATATTAACAGCTTCTTTAGTATCAACTTCAAATACTTTACCAGCCTGTTTAGCTCCTTTAGTAAATGCTTTTTTTACTTTAGTAGGAGATCCGGTAAGACCTATTAATGAAGGGTCTATTTTAATAGTTTCTGATGTCCATATTTCAACTTCTCTATCATATGCTTCCACTATTCCTTTAACTCTCATGTATCTAGGGCTGTTAGCTTCTGATAATACTGTTACTAAAGCAGGTAATTGAACATTTAGCAAATAATATCCGTCTTCTATTACTCTTTTTACAGTTAATGATTTATCAGCTTCATTATACTGTATTTCTTTAGCATAAGAAATCTGAGGTATTTGTAAGTGTTCAGCTGTTTGCGGACCAACTTGAGCAGTATCACCGTCTATAGCTTGTCTTCCAGAGATTATAAGGTCATATTCTAAAGTTTTTAGAGCTGCTGCTAAAGTATTAGAAGTAGCTAAAGTATCAGCACCTCCGAACTTTCTATCAGTTATAAGAATAGCTCTGTCAGCTCCCATAGCGAAAGCCTCTCTTAATATAGCTTCAGCCTGAGGAGGTCCCATTGTTATTACAGTTACATGAGCACCATATTTATCTTTTAATTTTAAAGCTTCTTCTAATCCGCTTTTATCATCAGGGTTCATTATACTAGGAACACCGTCTCTTATTAATGTACCTTTAACAGGGTCAAGTCTAATTTCAGTTGTATCTGGCACCTGTTTTACACAAACTACTATTTTCATTTCTATTCCTCCATAAATGTTTATTTACTAATTATATTATTTTAAAAGGCTTCCTGCGATTACCATTCTTTGAACTTCTGAAGTACCTTCATAGATTTCTGTAATCTTAGCATCTCTCATCATTCTTTCAACAGGATATTCTCTAGTATATCCGTATCCGCCATGAAGCTGAACAGCTTTAGTTGTAACTTCCATTGCAGTTTCTGAAGCAAATAATTTAGCTCTTGCGGCATCTACAGAATATGGAAGATGATTGCTTTCTCTCCAAGCAGCTTTATAAACTAGAAGTCTTGAAGCTTCTACTTTTACTTCAAGGTTAGCTAATTGGAATTGAGTATTTTGGAAATTAGCTATAGTTCTTCCGAATTGTTTTCTTTCTTTTACATAAGCTACAGTTTCATCAAGAGCACCTTGAGCAATACCTAAAGCCTGAGAAGCAATTCCTATTCTTCCTCCGTCAAGAGTCATCATAGCAATTTTAAATCCTTTGCCTAATTCGCCTAATAAGTTGTCTTTTGGTATTCTTGCATTTTCAAATATTAATTCGCAAGTAGCAGAACCTCTGATACCCAATTTTTTTTCTTTTTTACCGATAGAAAATCCAGGTGCAGTTGATTCTACGATGAAAGCAGAAATACCTTTTAATCCTTTTGATTTATCAGTCATAGCAAATATAACATATACATTAGCATACCCTGAGTTTGTTATGAATATTTTTGAACCATTAAGAATCCACTCCTGAGAAGCTTCATCTAATACAGCTGTTGTTTGCTGACCGGCGGCATCAGTACCGGCATTTGGTTCAGTAAGACCGAATGCACCAAGCCATTCTCCGCTAGCTAGTTTAGGAATATATTTCTGTTTTTGAGCGTCTGTACCAAATTGTAATATAGGCCAAGTTCCAAGAGAAGTATGAGCAGAAAGGATAACGCCGGTAGTACCGCAAACTCTTGATAATTCTTCAACAGCCATAGCATACATTAGATTGTCTCCGCCTGCACCGCCGTATTCTTTAGGGATAGGTATGCCCATAAGTCCTATTTCAGACATTTTTTTTACAGTTTCAACAGGGAATCTTTCTTCCTCGTCAACTTCTGCAGCTAAAGGTTTTACCTCTTTTTCAGCAAATTCTCTTATCATTTGTCTGAAAAGTTCATGTGTTTTAGACAAATTAAATTCCATTATCTAATCCTCCTGATAGTATCTTTATCAATTTTTTAATTTTATAATATGTTTAACAATTGTTATTTTTTCATTATAGTTGCTTTTCCGCTTAAAACAACTTTTCCGTCTTGATTTGTACAAGTAGTAGAAAGAATTACTCTGTTCTTTTCCGGAATAAGTTCTATAATTTCAGCAGCAGCTGTTATTGTATCTCCGAAATATACAGGTGCTGTGAATTTTAATTCTTGTCCCATATAAATACTTCCTTCGCCGGGGAGTTTTGTTCCTAAAACTGCAGATATAAGTCCTGCAGTAAGCATTCCATGAGCTATTCTATGCTTAAACATAGTCTGCTGAGCATGAACTTCATTCAAATGAGCAGGATTTGTATCAAGTGTAATTCCTGCATATAAAATTACATCTGTTTCTGTTATAGTTTTAGTAATTTCTGCTTTCATACCAACTTTTAATTCTTCAAATTTCATAATTATTGCTCCTAAAAAATATTTTTATAAATATAAAGTATATATAAAGTTCGGCAAAATCTCTTTATCAGATATTCTGCCGAAAAATATTTAATTTTTTTATATTATAATATTATACAATACCAAAGATTGAATAAAGTACAATACAAATAGCAACTGTTATTACTGGAATTATAGCAGTACATACTGCAATATCTCCATAAGATTCTCTGTGAGTCATACCAGTAACTGCAAGAACTGTGATAACCGCACCATTGTGAGGCATAGTATCCAAACCGCCGCAAGCCATAGAAGCTATTCTGTGAAGAACCTGAGGGTCTATATTAGCAGCTAAAGCATCTTTTAAATATACATCAGCAAGAGCTTCAAGAGCTATACTTAATCCGCCTGATGCTGAACCTGTTATACCAGCAAGTGCAGATACTGAAATAGCTTCTGATACAAGAGGGTTAGAAGAAAGTCCTAATAAAGCACCTTTTACAACAGCAAATGCAGCCATTGCAGCTATAACACTTCCATAACCAACCTCAGAAGCAGTATTCATTACAGCAAGGAATGATCCTGATACTCCGTCAGTAAGAGTTTTAATAACGTTTTTCATTCTTTTTAAGTTAAGAAGAATTGCAGCTATTATAGAAATTACTAATGAAACAATTAAACTCCAGTTTCCTACAACTTTTGAAGATTCTGTTCCGTAACTTTCAAGATAAGAAAGATCTAATTTAGGGAATACAAATTTAGAAGCGATAATTCCTACAATTATAACTAGCAATATAGGAAGAACTGCAATTATGAACGGAGGTATATTTTTTGAATTTTCTCCTGTATTATCAATGGCAGGTTCATTTTGATGTACTCCGTATCCTTCGCCTTTAGCCATAGCTTTTTTTGCTCTTCTTTGAAGCCATATAACCCCGCTTGTTCCCATTAATATAGCCCCGATTATTCCAAGAATAGGAGCTGCATAAGCATCAGTTCCGAAATACTGCATAGGAATAGCATTCTGAATTTGAGGTGTTCCTGGTAAGGCTGTCATTGTGAAAGTAAAAGCTCCTGCAGCAATTGATCCGGGAATAAATCTTTTAGGTATTCCTGCTTCTCTGAATAAAGCTGCTGCAACAGGATAAATAGCAAAAGCTACTACAAATAAAGATACTCCGCCGTAAGTAAGTATAGCACAAGCAATAACTATAGCAACTATAGCTTTTTCTTTACCAAATTTTTCACAAACAAAATATGAAATACTTCTTGCTGAACCAGTGTCATCCATTACTTTACCAAATATAGCTCCAAGCAAGAAAATAGGGAAATAAGTTCTTACATATCCTGCCAAACTGTTCATAAAAGTTTCTGTATATGTAGCTAAAACATGAATATTTCCGCTGTCAATACCGCCCATTATTGCTGCTAAACAAGCAAGAATAGGTGCTATGATTAAAACTGAAAACCCCCTATACGCTAAATACATTAAAAGTACTAGCGATAATACAATACCAATTGTGCCAAATACCATAAGATATCTCCTTAAATAATTATTTAGTTTTTATTAAAATATTAATCCCATTTTTTCATCTTTAAATATTCTTGAATCCATTTTCTTCAAGTCATCAGCTACAATAGGCTTGAATTCCATTTGATCCAATACATCTTTTTGAAGATCTACACCCGGAGCTATCTCTATAAGTTTTAATCCTTCTTTAACAAGAGTGAAAACAGCTCTTTCAGTTACATAAGTAACTTTTTTATTGTTTTTATTAGCAATATTACCGCTAAATGTAACTTGCTCTACATCTTTTATAAATTTCTTAACTTTTCCTTCCTGAAGAATTCTAAGTTCTCCGTTTTCAACACCTATTTTTAATCCTCCAGTTGTGAAAGTTCCTAAGAATACTACTTCTTTTGCATTTTGTGTTATATTGATAAATCCGCCGCATCCTGCAATCTTTGGTCCGAATTTAGAAACATTTATATTTCCGTATTGGTCGCATTGTGCTAGTCCTAAAAATGCCATGTCTAATCCGCCGCCGTCATAGAAGTCAAATTGATACGGCTGATCAACTATTGCTGTAGCATTGAATGTAGCACCAAAGCTAAGTCCGCCCATAGGAGTACCGCCTATTGCTCCGGGCTCAACGGTAGGTGTGAAGTATTCTTCCTGACCTTCTTCATTTACTACCATAGATATAACTTCAGGCATTCCTATGCCGTAGTTTAATATTTTTTTGCTTCTATCTAAAAGCATTGCACATCTTCTTGCAATGATTTTTCTTTCATCAAGTTTTACTTCTTTAAGTCCTCCTTCAACAACGAAGTTATTTTTAACATATCCCGCATTATAATATTCTCCGAAAGTCTGCATATGATTTTCAGGATTTTCAGCTACAACCACATAATCTACTAAAATTCCTGGAATTTTTACTTCTTTTGGAGGTATGCTTCCTCTTTTTACTTTTGCTTTAACTTGAACAAAGACTTTTCCCCCGCTATTTTTAGCGGCAGTTGCTATGGATAAACCTTCAAGAGTAAGGGCTTCTTCTTCATAAGAAATATTTCCGTCTTCATCTGCATAAGTTCCTCTCAATATGGCATAATCCAGTTTAGGAGCATGATAAAACAGCAAATCCTGACCTTTAAATTTGCATCTCTCAACGATATCTTCTGTCGTTATGCTGTTAAGTTTTCCTCCTTGAAGTTCAGGATCTACAAAAGTTCCAAGTCCTACATGCGAAAGTATTCCTGGTTTCCCAGCAGCCATTTCTCTAAACATTTGTACTATAACTCCCTGAGGAAGATTATAGGCTTCAATTTCATTGTTATTTGCCAATTCCCCAAGTCTTGGAGCTAATCCCAAATGTCCTGCAACAACTCTTTTTAAAAGTCCTTTATGACCTAAACGTCCTGACCCTTTTACTTTACCGTCTCCTGTTCCTGCTCCAAAAATAATGCTTAAATTATTAGGGTATCCTTTTTCTAAAAAGGATTTTTCAATTTGAATTAAAATTTCTTCAGGAACACCTATGCCTACAAATCCGTCCAAACCTATAAAAGAGCTGCTGTCAATAAGTTCGCTGACTTGACTTGCTTTTATAAATTTTACTTTATCCATTTACTGCCTCCTCAAAGTATTAAAATAGTTTATAATCTAATATAGTATATTTTTTTTGTAAAATCAAATGCATAATGTTATAAAATAAATATTTTGTTTAATATTGAGACTAAAAATAAATAAAATTTAAAGATATTGTACTTGAATTACTTAATTTTCTATGTACGGCATTTATTTTTAAGTTATTATGTAATTATATTTTAATAAAATAAACTCTATATTTATTGTAAATATAGTTTTATTTTTTAGATAATAATGTATACAATTTAGAAAATATTTTTATGTAATTGTATTTTTTATATAATAGTTTTTTATATCATATTTTTAAATTTTTTATTATATTTCCTATTTATTATATTTCTTTAAATCTTTAAATCTCTGATAAAAATAGTTTTATATTTTGTTATTTATTGATATTTTTATTGATATTTTTTATAGTTTTTTTTGAAAAAAAAATTGATTTTATTATATTTATATAATATGATTTTTAAAGTTTTTTATTCACTAAAAATTGTTATAGCATAATAATTAAATACTGCAGGTAATATTTTTTTTATTTTGCTTGACTTTTTTAAAAATACTGATAGACTGCAAGGAAATAGTGTCTTTTTGGAGAAAAATTTTAAAATTTCTATAAATCAATTTATAAAATGTTAAGGAGTTATTATGGCTGAAGAGAAAAAATTAGACTCCCTTCTTGAACGCATATATCAAGATGGTGTTGAAAAATCCAACAAAAAAGCTGATGAAATAATCTCAAATGCTAAAAGCGAAGCTGACAGAATAATAAAAGAAGCAGAAGCTAAATCCGAAGAAATCGTTAAAGAAGCCGAAAGAAAGTCAGAAGAGCTAAAGAAAAATACAATAACAGATGTACGTATGGCAGGCGAGCAATCAATTAGTGCTTTAAAACAAAGAGTAAAAGAATTGGTAACAGCTAAAGTACTCGAAGAAGGCTTGAAAGGAGCTTTTGCAGATACCAGCTTTTTAAAAGACTTAATTCTTGAAGTAGTAAAAAAATGGGATATATCTTCCAGTAATTCAGATGTAACAGTGTATTTCCCAGAAGCAAAAAAAGCTGATATAGATTCAGCATTTGAAAAATCTATAAAAGCAGCTATAAAAAATGCTACTATCAACTTTGATAAAAAATTATCTAATGGTTTTAAAATCGTACCTGAAGGCGGAAATTATCAGCTTCAGTTTACAGATGAAGATTTTGTAGAGTTTTTCAGTGATTATATAAAAGCAAAAACGGAAGAAGTAATTTTTAGTAAATAAGAGGGGTGAGTATGGGATCATATTATTATCTTATCTCAGGTCTTCCCGAAGTGAAACTTTCTGATGCTAAGGCTAAGTATGATATTAATGAAATTACTCAAAGCATATTATCTAGTTTAAGTGCCAAAGATGCTAAATCTTTTAGTTATCTTATATATCAAAATGATAATAAAAATCTAGTAAGTGCTATAGCTAAGCAAAAAGGTTTATTCAGTCCTTATATAGAGCATATAGAACCTTCAATATTCAGTAAAGAAGAGATTCAAAAATACAGTACAATTTCTAATTTGCCGTCATATATGAATAAATTTTTAGAAGATAACAAAAATGTTGAATGGGAAAATGTAAGACATATAGAGAATGCTTTACTCGGTTTGTATTATGAAGAGATGATAAAAAGCGGCAATTCATTTATAAGAAGTTATGCTTCATTTATGCGTGATTTAAAAAATATATTGGCAGCTTTAAATGGAAGAGCTTTAGGGTTTTCAAGTGAAGAAATATCAAAAGAGTTAATAGGCGACTATTCATTAATATCCGCTTTAACTAAATCTACCGCTTCAGATTTTGGAGTAGGTAAGGAGATGCCTTATATAAACAGTATTATTGACACATTCAATTCTTCAGATAAAGCAGACCCATACAATATGGAAAATATTGAATGTTCTTTAGTAAAAGAGTTTTTGGATAGAGCTACATCTATAAAATCTTTTACCACAGATAATGTTTTTGCTTACTATATAAATCTTACTTATGCTGTTAGTATAAACGGAAGGAATGAAGAGGAAGGTAAAAAGCATTTGGAGACGCTAATTAATTCTTTAAAATCAAAAGCGTCTGTGTATAATTAATTAGGAGATAGAAATGACTAAAGGTAATGTAACTGCTATTATATCAAACCTAATTTCAATAGAGGTAGACGGTCCTGTTTCACAAAACGAGATATGTTATGTATCTTGCGGTAATGCGAAACTTATGGCTGAGGTAATTAAAATATCTGGTACTAGTGCTAGTGCTCAGGTATTTGAATCTACTAGGGGTGTAAAATTAGGTGATGCCGTAGAGTTTACTGGTTCAATGTTGGAAATTGAATTAGGACCTGGACTTCTAGGTAAAAACTTTGACGGACTTCAAAATGACCTTGATAAATTACAAGGTGTATTCTTGGAAAGAGGTAAATATAACAATCTTTCTGAAGACAAAGAATCTAAATATGACTTTACTCCAATAGCTAAAGCTGGAGATGAAGTAGCTGCAGGCGACTGGATAGGTGCTGTAAAAGAAGGCTGGATTGACCATAAAATAATGGTTCCTTTCAAGTTTCAAGGAAAAGGCGTTGTTGAAAGCGTAGCATCATCTGGTACTTATCATTTACAAGACACATTAGCTGTTATCAAAACTTCTAACGGTGAAAAAGTTAATGTAACTATGATACAAACTTGGCCTGTAAAACTTACTATTAAAGCTTATAAAGAAAAACCAAGACCATTTAAATTATTGGAAACAGGTGTTAGAACTATAGATACATTCAACCCTATAACTGAAGGCGGTACTGGATTTATTCCTGGTCCTTTCGGTGCAGGTAAAACAGTATTACAGCACGCTTTGGCTACTAACGCAAATGCTGACTTGATTATAATGACAGCATGCGGTGAAAGGGCTAATGAGGTAGTAGAAATATTTACTGAGTTCCCAGAACTTATAGACCCAAGAACTGGAAGAAGTTTGATGGAAAGAACTACTATCATCTGTAACACTTCAAACATGCCTGTAGCTGCCCGTGAAGCTTCAGTTTATGTAGGTATGACTATTGCTGAATATTACAGATCAATGGGACTTAAAGTTCTTCTTCTTGCTGACTCTACTTCTCGTTGGGCTCAGGCTTTAAGAGAGATGTCTAACCGTCTTGAGGAATTACCTGGTCCTGACGCGTTCCCTATTGACTTGCCTGCTATTATTTCTAGTTTCTATGCCAGAGCAGGTTTCGTATACTTAAATAACGGAGAAACAGGTTCTATTACATTCATAGGTACAGTATCTCCTGCAGGCGGTAACTTGAAAGAGCCGGTAACAGAATCTACTCGTAAAGCAGCTAGATGTTTCTACGCTTTATCGCAAAAACGTGCCGACAGTAAAAGATATCCTGCTGTTGACCCATTAGATTCTTATTCTAAATATATTGAATATCCAGAGTTCATAGAATTCTCTGATACTAATATAGAAAAAGGCTGGTCAGAAAAAGTTATTAAAGCTAAAGATATTGCCAGAAGAGGACAGGAAGCTAATGACCAAATAAGCATTCTTGGTGATGACGCAGTACCTCTTGAATACCATCAGCGTTTATGGAAAGCTGAGCTTATAGACTTCGTTATCTTACAGCAAGATGCTTTCGATAAAGTAGATAAAAACTGTCCTATAGAAAGACAAAAAGAATTATTAAATCAAGTTATGAAAGTTGTAGAAGCTGATTACAGATTTGATGATTACAGCGAAGTAGGTACTTATTTCAAAAGACTTATCAACGCATTCAAACAGATGAACTATTCTGTATATCAGTCTGATGATCATAAAAAATACACAGCTGAGATGGAATCAATATTTGCTGAAAGGAGTATAACACATGCCTAAAGCATTTCAAAAAGTATATACAAAATTAGTACAGATTACTAAAGCAACTGTATCTTTAAGAGCAGAAAATGTCGGCAACGATGAAATGGCTCTTGTAGCAGGAAGACCTGCTCAGGTTGTAAAAATGATTGGAGATATTGTTACACTTCAGGTTTTCCAAGGTACTGAAGGTATACCTACTAACGCTGAAGTAGTATTCTTAGGCAGACCTCCTAGACTTAAAGTAAGCGAGCTTCTTGCTGGAAGATTCTTCAATGCTTACGGCGAGCCTATTGACGGCGGTGCTGAAGTTGAAGGTAAAGAGGTAGAAATCGGAGGTCCTTCTGTAAACCCTGTTAGAAGAAAACAGCCTTCTGAACTTATCGCTACTGGTATTGCTGGTATTGACCTTAACAATACTCTTGTTACTGGACAGAAAATACCGTTCTTCGCAGACCCAGACCAGCCTTACAACGCAGTTCTTGCTCAGGTAGCATTAAGAGCTGAAGCTGATAAAATCATACTTGGCGGTATGGGACTTTCTAACGATGACTACTTATCATTTAAAAATACATTTACTGAAGCTGGTGCTTTGGATAAAATTATATGTTTCATCAATACTACTGATGACCCTCCAGTAGAAAGACTTTTGATTCCAGATATGGCTTGTACAGCTGCTGAATATTTCGCAGTTGAGAAAAAAGAGAAAGTGCTTGTTCTTCTTACAGACATGACTCTTTATGCCGATGCTTTGGCTATAGTATCTAACAAAATGGATCAAATTCCTTCTAAAGACTCTATGCCGGGTTCACTATATTCTGACCTTGCTAAAATATACGAAAAAGCAGCTCAGTTCCCAGACGGAGGTTCTATTACTATTATTGCTGTTACTACTCTTAACGAAGGTGATATTACTCACGCTGTACCAGATAACACTGGTTACATCACTGAAGGTCAGCTTTATTTAAGACGTGACTCTGATATAGGTAAAACAATCATCGACCCATTCAGAAGTCTTTCACGTTTGAAACAGTTGGTTATAGGTAAGAAAACTAGAGAAGATCACCCTGCTGTAATGAACACTTTGGTTCGTCTTTATTCAGATGCTGCTAATGCTAAAATGAAAAAAGAAAACGGTTTCGACTTGACAGAATACGATGAAAGATGTTTGAAATATGCTGCTGAATATTCTGAAAGATTACTTGCTATAGATATTAACATAAAAATTGATGAGATGTTGGAAACAGGCTGGGAATTGATGGGTAAGTATTTCAGTAAAGCAGAAGTGGGTGTAAAAGAATCATTGGTAGAAAAATACGGCAAATGGTCAAACTAATTTAAAAAAGTAGGTAAAAATATGGCATTAAAGTTTCAATACAATAAAACGGCTCTTCAAAACCTAAGACGCCAGCTTACTATTCGTGAGAAAGCTCTTCCTACTTTGAAAAGTAAAGAGGCAGCTTTACGTCTTGAGGTGAGAAAGATTACCGCTGAGATTGAATTACTTAAAGAAGAATATCAAAAATTAGTTAAAGAAAATCAAAACTACAATGGATTTTGGACTGATTTCCCAGAAATAGTAAAAATCAAAAAAATCAATTCAGAATTAAAAAACATTGCAGGTGTTAAAGTTTCTATACTATCTGATATAGACTTCGCTATTGAAAATGTCAGCCTTTTTAATATGCCTTCTTGGATTAGACTTGCTATCAGCATGTTTGAACGCCTTATGACTATTCAGGTAAAAATTGAAATGACTGAGGCTAGACTTAATGCTTTGGCTTATGCTAGGAAAAAAACTACTCAGAAAGTTAACCTTTATGAGAAAGTTCAAATCCCAGAATATAAAACTGCTATAATCAAGATTAAAAGGTATATGGAAGACGAAGACAATTTAAGTAAGTCTTCTCAAAAAATAGTTAAAGAAAGAAACAGAGCTAAGGAGGCGTCTTTATGATTAGAAAAATGAAGAAACTCTCTCTCTTTGTCTTTCATGAGGATAAGGAAAAAACTTTAAATGATTTAGCATCTCTTGGGCTTGTGCATATAGAAATTGCAAACGGTGTTTCCAGCGAAAATATAGATAATATTGCTGCTAAAAAACATGATGCTTCAAGGGCTAAAGCTATTATTAATAATGCTTTGTCTGATGCTAAAAAAGCTAAAAAAGATGTTTCTAATGTTAAAGCTGAAAATACTTCTAAAAAAGCATCTGAAGTAATAGAAAATGTTATTAATACTTCTCAGGCTTCTGATAAATTAAAAACTGAAAGAGATACGCTTAAAAAAGAATTATCTGTTATAGCTCCTTTCGGTAATTTTAGCTTTGATAAATTGAACGGCTTAAAAGAAAAAACTGGATATAATATTTTATTCTATAGTGCTAATGCTAAAGAATATAATGATTATAACTTCTCAGAGCTTAAAGATATATTTACTTGCACTATCAAAGAAGAGGCTGGAAAAGTTTATTTTGTTGCTTTCAAAAAAGAAGGTACAGAAGAAACTCTTCCTTTTGATATTATCAATATGCCTTCAAAATCATATAATGATATAAATGCAAGAATAGCTGAACTTGATAAAGAAATCGAAGATAATGATACTGAGATCATCAAAAATCAAGTATATATAGAAGCTATTAATAAAGAAATAGACACTCTTAATATATCTAATCACTTTGAAGAGGCTAAAGAAAGTTTTGTGGCTAGCGAAGGTACTGAAGGCAAGATACTTTATGTAGAAGCTTATGTACCTAAAGATAAAGAAAGTGAAGTAAAATCTTTATTAGATGCTAAAAATATAGCTTATATATTGGAAGACCCTAGTAAAGATGATAAAGTACCTGTTGAACTTAAAAATAATAAATATGCGGGTGCTTATGAGCTTATTACTAAATTATTCCAATTGCCGAATTATTTCGAGATAGATTTAACTCCTATGATAGCTGTTTTCTATCCGTTATTCTTTGCTTATTGTTTCGGCGATTCTGGTTATGGTGTAGTATTAACTATAGTTGCTTTGATAGGCTTATTCACTGTATTAAAGGGAAGTTTAAGAGGTGTAGGTATACTTGCCCTAACATTGGGTATATGTACTACTATTATGGGTATCATTAACGGCGGAAGTGTATTCGGTGTAAGCATACCTTCCAACACTCAAATACCTTTATTTGCTGCTTTAAGTAAATATTTGATTATTACTGATACTAAAGAAAATTGGTTCTTAACTCCGTTCAATACTGCATTGCTTATAGGCGTACTTCATATATGTTTTGCTTTGGTTGTTGGTGTTGTAGACAGAATAAAAACCAGCTCTATAGGTGATATACTTGGTGCTATTGGTAAACTTCTATTTATACCCGGACTTGTTTTATGGTTCTTGGGCGATATGCAGAAAATGGAAGTTATCAAACAATTCAGCACTGTATATTATGCTTTAATAGCTGTTGGTTTGGTATTCTTAGTAATACTTTCTAATGTTGGTAAAAAACCAGATGTATTAAACTCTATACTTGGCGTGTATTTCGCTGCTACTGGTATAATGGGTGATACACTTTCATACATACGTTTGTTTGCTTTAGGTGCTTCTGGTTCTATATTAGCATTGGTAATAAACCAAATAGGTATGAGTTTCAAAGCTATACCTGGTGTTGGTGTGGTAATAATGGTAATATTCCTTGTAGTAGGTCATATTGCTATATTCTTACTAAACATACTTGGTGCTTTGGTACACCCTTTGAGATTAACATTTGTAGAGTTCTACAATAACGTTGGTTTTGAAGGCGGCGGTAAAGAGTATAAGCCTCTTAAAAAAGCGGCTTGATTTAGTTTTAAGTTTTTTATAAATAAAAATTAATATAAAAATTATATTTAATTAATCTAAAAAAGGAGATTTTATTATGGGTTTTACAATGAACACAGCACTTTTATTAGGATATTTAGGTGCAGGCTTAATGGTAGGTATGTCTGGTATTGGCAGTGCGGTTGGTACTTCTATTTCTGCTATGACTACAGTTGGTGCTTTAAAGAAAAATAAAGATGCTTTCGGTAGCTGTCTTGTTTTAAGTGCTTTGCCTGGTACACAAGGTCTTTATGGTTTTGCTGCTTTCTTCATTATGCAGCCTTATTTGACAGCTGATATAAGCATATTCCAAGGTGCTGCTATATTAGGTGCTGGTATTGCTGTTGGTTTAGCTTGTATGGTTTCTGCTATATTCCAAGGTAAAGTTTGTGCTAACGGTGTTGAAGCTATAGGTAATGGTTATGATGTATTTGGTAACACTATCATCGTTGCTGTATTCCCAGAACTTTACGCTATCGTTTCTTTCGCTACTGCATTCTTAATCAGCGGTGTTTTAGGTGCTTAATTAAGTAATTAATAAAAGTGAATAAATAGAAATCCGTAGGAGTTAATCTTACGGATTTTTTATTTGCATTATATTTTATTAAAATAAATATTTAAATTTTTTTATAAACTTCATTTATAAATTTAAATCCTCCTCAATTTATCTGCTAATAAAAAAATAAATATAAAAAATAATACTGTTATATACTGAAACTTTTTGAGTTTGTCAATTTTTTTGTTGTTTTTTCCTGCCGCATACGCTCTGCAAACTTCGTCAAAGAACCTTATATCCTCGACAAGCTCGGATACGCTTCCTGTATTTTTATTTGATTATGTTACCTTTTGCTACAATAATAATAAAAAAAAATGTAATAAATTTTTTTATAAATACGATAATTCTAGTAATTAATTAGAAGCAAACAATATGTATTAAGGAGCATAATAATGTCAACTAGCTCATTTTTTGGTATAGAATTAGGTAAAAGATCCCTTCAGAACTTCAAAACAGCATTAGAAGTTACAGGTCATAATATAAATAATGTTGCAACTAAAGGCTACAGCAGACAAAGGGTTGTAATGCGTACATTTGATAAGCCTTTAGAAGCTCCTAGTCTTAATAGGGCAGAACGTGCTGGTCAAATAGGGCAGGGTGCTGAAATTACTACAGTAGAGAGAATAAGAGATCAGTTTATAGATTCAAAAATAATGATGGAACTTGGTACAGACGGATACTGGAAAACAAAGTCTGATTATTTAAAGCAGTTAGAGGCTATATATAATGAACCAGGTAATGCTAACTTAAGAAGCGATTTAGATGCTTTCTGGGATTCTTGGCAGGAAATGGCTGCTAATCCTGCAGAGAGAGGCACTAGAATGGTTTTAGTAGAAAGAGCAGATAGGGTTAATAATTCTATTAATCAAATGTTTAATCAGATGAATAATATGCGTAATAATTTAAACAATCTTGTTGAAAGCAAAATTAATAGAATAAATGATATATCTAACTCCATTAAGGATTTGAATGTTGAGATAGTAAAACAGCAGGCACTAGGACAAAGCCCTAATGATTTACTTGACAGAAGAGATTTACTTGTAGATGAACTTTCTTCTCTTGCTAATGTTGATATAAAATCTATGGATCCTGATGAAACTATTGTTTATATAGGAGGCAGAGCTTTAATTCAGGGAAATGTTGTAAGCGAATTGAGTGCAGAAAAAAATGTTAATAATGAAGGAATGTATGATATATATTGGAAGAAAGATCATGTTCAGGTTCAGTTTGAAGGCGGAGAATTAAAGGCTTTATTAGAATTAAGAGATGTTGATACAGTTGATGCTATTAATGATATAGATACATTTGCTATGAATTTGGCTGACAGTGTAAACGAAGTTCACAGAAGCGGTTTCGGACTTAATCAGGAAACAGGTATTGATTTCTTTACTATGACGAAAGCTACTCCTTCAGTTATAGGTAATTTTGATACCAATAATGACGGACAGGAAGATTCTACTATAATGTTTAAAGTAAGCGGTATAAATTCTATAGACCCTACAGACAGTATAGGAAGCAGCGGAACTTTAATATTCGGTAATAAATCAAGAGAAGGTGCGGATGTTGCAATAGATTATACAGCACAAATGAAGGTAGGCGATTTAATAGATAAAATTAACTCAAGCGAGGCTAATGTATCAGTTTATTTAGATGATAATAACAGACTCGTACTTAAAGCCAGAGCTTTTGATGACTATATGAGACCTTCATATTTCATTAAACATATAGAAGATTCAGGTGATTTCTTGGTTGGTATAACAGGAGTATTAAATCAGTCTGGAGCTAACGGAGCATATAATTGGCAGGCTGCAGATCAGGTAAACCAATTGGCAGGTGATTTCAGAAACTTTACTACTACTCCTTACAGACACCCTGCTTCAGCTATTGCCGTTAATGATATTATAAGAAATGATGTAAACTACATTGCAGCTTCTAAAGGTATAGATACTACAGGAAACGGCTTTAATGATAAATGGAATGGTTTGGGTGACGGAGCTAATGCTTTGGCTATTGCTAATTTGAAAAATAAAGAGATAATGGTTGAAAGCAAATCTACATTTAATGATTTTTATACTGGAAGTATTGCTAGAATTGCCTCAAGAACAGAGAGTGCTAATGCCGAAACAGAAAAACAAACTGTTGTTATGGAATATCTTGAAAGATTAAGACAGTCAGTATCAGGTGTTAACTTAGATGAAGAGGTTGCTCAAATGGCTATGTATCAGCATGGTTATAATGCTTCTGCTAGAGTAGTTAGTATTATGGATCAGCTTCTTGATGTTGTTATAAATAGAATGGGTGTGTAAGTAATATATAAAATTATTAAGGCGGTGTCTATTTAAGGATACCGCCTTTTTATTTGCCGTAAAATCGGTATATACTGGAACGATTTCATTTTGTCAACTGATGTACATTATATAGAATTATCAACTTTTTTGCCGCACAAAAAAGTTTTTGCCAAAGGCACGCTT
>NZ_CASEGO010000050.1 GCF_949287625.1 uncultured Brachyspira sp.
TTTGTGCCAACAAAAGAACTGGGGTGTGGGGCAAAGCCCCGCAAATATCAAAATTTAAAAAATTTATTTTTGACAAACTGTATTTGTTTAGGTATATACTATAAATATTTATATACTTAATCCCATCAATAAAAATATTTTCACCTAAAGGATAAACAGTAAAAGAACATGTTTTTTCGCCTTTATTAATAAATATTTCAAGAACGGATACATCAGCTATTATTCTAATATCAGATAATAAATCTATTTTTATTTCTATTTTTTGAGCTCCTGATATTCCTTCAAATTTTACATCTTTTCTGTCTATAGTTAATAAACTTTCATTTTTATCATAATTTAAATAAAGTCCTTTTTTACTGCTGTCAGCAAATAATGTCATATCAAAATTATCTTTTATTTGAAACTCAATATCATAAAGATTTTTAGTATTTTTTAAATCTCTTATTTTTCCTTTTCTTTTGCCATTAAATTCTTCTATAGGATAAGTTTTAAATATTCCATTTTCTATAAAGCATTCTCTAGGTATAGTCATCATTCCGCAGAAATTATTATTATTATCAAAAGGCTTTGACATTCTTATCCAGCCTATCAGGATTCTTCTCTCTCTTTGTTTTTTCTCATCATAATAATTAAAAGTCTGCGGAGCATACATTTCTGATGCTTCATCTAGTAATCCTTTGCTTTCTATATTAAAACTAAAATTAGTAAAATCCATTTGTCCAGTTAAATACATAGCAATATTTGGATATTCTTCACTTCCAGCCCCCATAGGAGAAAATATTAAAATATCATCATTATTTAATTCAAAAAAATCAGGACATTCCCAGCCCCAGCCGAATTTATCGCTAGTCCATTTACCTTCAAACTCCCATTCATTAAGATCATCACTTTTATAAAATACAATACTTCCGTTTTTATAATCTTCAGTATCGCCTAGTACCATTCTATAAAAGCCTTCTTTAGTTTTAAAAACTTTAGGGTCTCTCATTTGAGTATTATTAGCAGATGTTATTAGAGGCGGAAGTATTTTTTTAAATGAATATCCCCCGTCTTCTGAAACAGCATGTATTTGCGAAGGCGTAAATCCGTTAGGGTCTTCCTGAATAGGTATATTATATTCATTGTATTTTATTTTATGATATTGAACTCCTGTATAAAATATATGCAGTTTACCGTCTTTTTCAATTGCACTTCCAGAAAAACATCCGTCTTTATCGTATTCATTATCATATTTTAATGCTATATCTTCATACTTCCAATTTAGCATATCTTTACTCGTTGCATGTCCCCAATGAATAGCACCCCAGCAAGGAGCAAAAGGATTATACTGATAATATAGATGAAATGTACCATTATAATAGCATAGCCCGTTAGGATCATTAAGCCAGTTTGATTCTGGTGTGAAATGGTATTTGGGTCTTAGATTTGAATTTAAATTATTCTTATCAAAAGTTTTATTATTATAAATTAAGATACCGATTACAGTTATTATGAATACTATAAAAATACCTAATATTATTTTTTTATTAATTAATTTCATATTTTATCCTATTTTTGTGTTTTTATGTTTGATTAATAATTTTTTAATAGAAAATTAATTCTTAATATTATATTAAAAAACATTTATGTAATTATTAAAAAGAATTATTTTTTATTTTGACATGTTATATTTGAACTGAATTAATATATAAATAATAAAACTCCTAGAGGATCTTCTGTATTATTATTGTATATAATACAAAAGTAAATGTCAAGAAAGTATTTGATATTTAATAAAAAGAATGATATTGAGTTTGATAATTTTGTATAAAAATAAAGGAGACGTAATGATTACGTCTCCTTTTTATGTTATATATTAATTAAAATCTTAATCCCACTTCAGCACCTAAATCAAAAGAAGAGAATTTTGTATTGAATGAAGGGTTTGTAGTTTCTGCCAAAGGTATATCATAAGAAGCATATACCCCAAGAACTATATTGAGAGGCAATATAAAATCTACAGAAGCCTTAACATAAGGTATATATGGATTTTTAAAATTTTCTTTTATCTTTTTTAAATCATATCCTTGAGAAGTATATCCTCCGTCGCTTTCTCTAAAATAGCTGCTTCCGCCTAAAGGTATTTTTACTCCAGCTCCTACTCCTATAGATACAAACCAAACATCTATTCTTGGCAGTATACCTATCATTAAACTGTCAAAAACAAGACCTCCTTTTGATTTTTCATCTATTGCCGATTTAAATGCAAATACATCTCTGTTATATCCTAAATCCAAACCTAAACCTAATGATAAATATTCAAAACCAAAATAATAAGCAGGCTGAACATGAATACCAAATTCAAAACCAACATCAGATTTTAAACTTGATGAATCATTACCGCTAAAACTGCTGAAACTTGCTCCAAGAGGAACAAGCAAACCTAAACTAAATCCTGTCTTTGCCATAAGTCCGCTGCTTATGCTCATAATTAATATGCTTGTTATTATTATTAATTTTTTCATTTCATTATCCTTTTTTGATTATTATCTATATAATAAACTACAGCTATAGAAAAAAATAAACTATATATAGTTTGTTTTTTGTTCATTCATTCTATGTGCTGTAATGTAGCTTGTATTTATTATTATTATTATAATTGTAAGAGTGCTCTAACTTTTTTGCAAGTCTTTTCATGTATTTTTTAACATTCGACTGAATTGTTAAAACATACAAAAGTTGTAAAATAAGATTGCAATAAATAATAAATAGTATATGTTTTATAAAGGCATTAAAAATCTAATAATTAGACAAAAAATCTAATAAGGACTTAAAAAATATGCAAGAAAAAATCAATGAACTTAGAAAAAGAAAAGAGAAAATAGAAAAGGCTGGCGGAGAAGACAAAATAGAAGAACGCCATAAAAAAGGGAAATTAACTGCAAGAGAACGTATTTTACAGTTGTTAGATGAAAATACGTTCTGTGAGATAGATGCTTTTATAGAGCATAGATGCAGTGATTTTGGTATGGAAAAAAACAAAGTAGCTGGGGAAGGTGTAGTTACAGGATACGGAAAAATTAATGGAAGACAAGTATGTATATATGCTCAGGACTTTACTGTAATAGGCGGTTCATTAGGACAAATGCATGCTGCAAAAATTTGTAAAGTACAGGATATGGCAATAAAGCTGGGCTGTCCTTGCATAGGTATTAATGATTCTGGCGGAGCGAGAATACAGGAAGGTATTGATTCATTAAGAGGATACGGCGATATTTTCTACAGAAACGTTCAGGCTTCTGGAGTGATACCGCAGATATGTGTTATAATGGGACCTTGTGCTGGAGGAGCTGTTTATTCGCCTGCTTTGATGGATTTTATATTTATGACTGATAAGAGCTCAAACATGTTTATTACTGGTCCTCAGGTAGTAAAAGCTGTAACAGGAGAACAGGTTTCTGCTGAAGAGCTTGGAGGAGCTTATGTTCACAGTAAAACTTCAGGTGTTGCTTCTTTAATGTTCCCAGATGAAGTATCTACTTTGGAAGGAGTAAAAACATTACTTTCATACATACCTCAAAACAACTTGGAAGATGTGCCTTTAGAAAATACAGGTGATGACCCTAACAGAAATGATGAAGAGTTATCTAATATACTTCCAGACAGTCCTAATAAACCATATGATATAAAAGAAGTTATAAAAAGAGTGGTTGATAATGGAGAGTTCTTTGAGCTTCAGCCTTTATTTGCTACTAATATAGTTATATGTTTTGCACGTCTTGACGGAAAATCAGTTGGTATAATAGCCAATCAGCCTAATTCTATGGCAGGCGTACTCGATATTAATGCAGCAGACAAAGCGGCGAGATTTATACGTTTCTGCGATAGTTTTAATATTCCTCTGATTACATTAGTTGATACTGCAGGATATTTACCTGGGGTAGGGCAGGAGCATAATGGAGTTATAAGACATGGTGCTAAACTTTTATATGCTTATTCAGAGGCTACTGCTCCTAAAATTACTCTCATTATAAGAAAATCATACGGCGGAGCTTATATAGCTATGTGTTCTAAACATTTGGGTGCTGATATGGTTTATGCTTGGCCTTCTGCTGAGATTGCTGTTATGGGTCCGGACGGAGCTGCTAATATCATATTCAAAAAAGAAATAGAAAAAGCTGATGACCCTAAAAAAGTAAGAGCTGAAAAAATAGAAGAGTATAAAAAAGAGTTTGCCAATCCTTACAGAGCTGCTGTAAGAGGATATGTTGATGATGTAATTGAGCCTGAATATACTAGAAGCTATCTTATTAATGCTTTGCATCTTTTAAAAAGCAAAAGAGAAACAAGACTTCCTAGAAAACATGGTAATATACCTCTATAAAATTTAATTTTAAATTAAAAAGGAGAATTAAATGGAACATAATGCAGCTATTACAATATTTGGTATATTATCTGTTTTTATAGTCGCTTTAGTTTTTTATATATTATCTGTAGTTTTGGGTATCATATTCAAAAGCAGAAATATTAAAAAAGAAGAAGAAATCAGTAAAGTAATAGAAGATAGTAAAACTAAAGAAGAAGACTTGCTTGATGATACAGAGCTTGTCGCTGTTATTACTGCGGCAATTTCAGCTTATACAGGTATGTCTAATAATAAATTTATAATTACTTCTATAGAGGAATCTAAAACTCCTATATGGGGTATGGCTGACAGAGTAAATATAAAATAATTATTTTTTATCTGTAAACTACAATTTTTAATAAAGTTTTAAACAAATATAAGTAAATTAACTTTTATCATAAAAATAAATATTAATAAATATTTTGGAGAAGATATCATTATGACTAAACAATACAAAATCACTGTTAATGGAAAAACTTACGATGTATCAGTAGAAGAAGTTAAACAAGAGAAAGTAAGAGTTTCTGCCCCTGTTGTTCAGGCACAGACTCAAGCACCTAAACCATCTCCTGTAGAGCAAGCAAAACCAGTTGTTCAGGCAGCTTCTCCTTCTGCTGCTATAGATGAAAATGCTGTATCAGTAAAAGCAACTATGCCGGGTACTATAGTATCATTCAGTGTTGCTGTTGGAGATAAAGTTACCGAAGGTCAGGTTGTAGCAATATTAGAGGCTATGAAAATGGAAAATGAACTTACTGCTCCTGCTTCCGGAGAGGTAAAATCTATACATGTTGAGAAAGGTTCATCTGTAGTTGAAGGTCAAGTTATATTGCAGATTAAGTAATATTTAAGGGGTAGATATGAATAATGCTTTAGGTTTGGATTTTAACAATTTACTTACTGGTTTTTATCCGCCGACTGTTGCCCAAATTATAATGATACTTTTAGGAGCTTATCTTATATATATGTCAATATACTATAAGAGAAAACCTTTGCTTCTTCTTCCTATGGGAGTTGCAATACTCGCTTCTAACATGCCTCTTCCTAAACTTACAGAAGATGTTGTAAGAGGATTTTTGGGGCTTCTTCATCAGGGAGCTGACAGCGGTATTTATCCGGTATTGGTATTTTTTGCAGTAGGTACTATGATAGATTTAGGGCTCGTACTTGCTGACCCTAAAAATTTCTTTATTGGAGCTAGTTCGCAGATAGGTATACTTGTAGTATTTTATATTATGAGTTCTTTGAATATATCAGAAGGCTTATCGGCTGCTGCTGCTATTATTGGTGCTGCTGACGGAGCTTTGGCTATGTATATGTCTTCGCTTATTACAGAGCCTAGATATTTTGCTGCTATTGTTATGGCGGCTTATCTTTATATGGAGCTTCTTCCAGTATTACAATCTGGGCTTACGAAAGTTTTAACTACTTCTAAAGAAAGAAAAATTCCTATGAATTATTTAAGACAGGTTTCAAGAGGTGAGAAAATTATATTTGCTGTTATTGCTATGGGGCTTTGCGGTATATTTTTAGCTAATTCTTTTCCTCTTATAGCTGCTCTTTTATTTGGAAGTATTTTAAGAGAATCTGACATTATTAAAAATTTCTCTGTTACTTTACAGAAATCTTTAACTGGAATACTTACTATGCTTATAGGAATGGCAATAGGCTCTTCTGCGACAGCTCAGTATTTTATGACATTAGATACTGTTTTAATATTTTTATTTGGAATAGTGTCATTAGTATTAAGTACAGCAATCGGTATACTTGCAGCAAAACTTATTAATGTATTATCAGGCGGAAAAGTTAATCCTATAATAGGTTCTGCAGGTTTAAGTGCTTTTCCAGTTCCTGCTTGGGGAGCACATGTTTACGGTCAGGAGAATAGTTCTTCAAACTGTCTGCTTCTTCATGCTATGGCTGTTAATATATCTGGTATTATATCGGGTGCTGTTGTTATGGGTATACTTATTACATTTTTTCATTGATATATAATAATATTTTTGAATAAATTAATTGTTTTTTGCTCTGCTGTTTTTATAAAAATAGCAGAGTTTTTTTATTTATTAGACTTGTTTCAAAACTAAATTTCTTAATATTTATACTTTTTTAATTTAATATTTTTTTTAATTATAGTTGGGGCTTTGCCCCAAACCCCACTTCTTTTGTGACGCTGTCCGCCTTCGGTGTGCCACAAAGAAGCAGGCACAGCCCGCAGTCGCGAAAGGCTGCATTTTATACTGAATTTAGTAATTTATTTTACATATAAAACATAATTAGTACGATTTAATAATAATTTCTACATTTGCACTTTCGCAAAGCGTATCCGAGTTTATTGAGAATATGAAAATTATTTTTTTATAATTCATCTTCTGATATTTCAGTTAATTTTAATAACTTTTTCAAAAGACCTATTTTTAAATCATCATTTTTATGTACTGGAATAGATATTCTTAAATCACTTCCAGATTTTATGTATATAAAATGACTCCCATTAATTCTAGCAAGTATCCAGCCATGCTCTTCTAGTAATTTGCAGAATTTTTTACCGCTTATTGTTTTCATAAAACTACATCAATAGTTTTTATCATATTTTCTTTAGAGTATTCTTCAATATCAACAGAAAGACAGCCTTCAATAGCCTCTTTAATGTTTAATTCTAGTTCTTCCATAGTATCAGCCTGAGTAAAGCAGCCTTTTATGGAAGGAACTTCAGCCCATAAACCGTCTTCATCTTCATGAACAATGACTTTAAAAACCATAAAAACACCTCAAAATTAATTATATTTTATATTAAATAAAAAACAATATATACCTAAAAAAATATGGTTTGTCAAAATTAATTTTTTAAATTTTGTTATTTGCGGGGACTAGCCTCACATGTCATACTTCTTTTGCGACCGAAGGAAGTACTGTTAAGTATGGTGTGCAGCGGGAAAAAGTTGAATAAAAAAATTGACAAACTTAAAAAATTTCAGTATAAATTACCATCAATGCTTTATTTATCTCAAGCCATATTGATTTTGAATATTTTGTATATTTTCTCTAGCATATTCATCATTAGGGTCTAATTCTAAAGCCTTTTTATAATCTTTTAAGGCATCTTCATACTGTCCTAAATTTTTTTTAGCAATTCCTCTGTTATTATAAGCATAACTATAATTAGGGTCTAGCTCTATAGCCTTATCATAGTCTTTAATAGCTTCTCGATACTGTCCTAAATTTTCTTTAGATACTCCTCTGTTATTATAAACATCGCTATAACTAGGGTTTAATTCTATAGATTTATCAAAATCTTTAATAGCTTCTTTATATTGTCCTAAATTTCCTTTAGCAAGTCCCCTGTTATTATAAGCATTACTATCATTAGGGTCTAACTCTATTGCTTTGTTATAGTCTTTAATAGCTTCTTCATACTGTCCTAAATATTTTTTAGCAATTCCTCTGTTATTATAAGCATTACTATAATTAGGGTTTAACTCTATTGCTTTGTCATAGTCTTTTATAGATTCTTCATACTGTCCTAAATTTTTTTTAGCAATTCCTCTGTTATTATAAGAATCACTATCATTAGGGTTTAACTCTATTGCTTTATCATAGTCTTTAATAGCTTCTTCATACTGTCCTAGATTATATTTGGCAATTCCTCTGTTATTATAAGAATCAATATCATTAGGATTTAACTCTATAGCTTTATCATAGTCTTTTATAGCTTCTTTATACTGTCCTAAATTTTCTTTAGATACTCCTCTGTTATAATAAGCATTACTGTTATTAGGAGCTAACTCTATTACTTTATCAAAAGATTCTATAGCTTCTTTGTATTTTCTCTCTTTAAAATAATTTAAACCTTCTTCATAATATTGTTCTGATGACATATTTTACCTCAAATAATTTTTTATTATAAAAATAATATATATCATTTTTTAGTATTTACAAGTTAATATTATTAAAACCCCACCCTCTAGGCTAATTATTTTTATTTGAAATTATGACTTTTTATTTCTTTAAAGTTTAAACAGAATTGTTAACGCCCACCCCAGTTTTATTTAAATTTATAGTGTATTTACCGCACGGAGAGTAAAGCTAAATATATAGATTCATTTGCAATTCAAATTTTATTATTATTGTTAATTTTGTTCGGCGTGCGTTAAATAATTTTTAAATCTAATCAACACTTGGGCGGGTGCTAACAAATTATAATTAAGCTATAAATATAATTAATTGTTGTAATTCAAAATAAAGCAATAAATTTTAAAGGGCGGGGTATGTAAATAAAGTTTTAAAGCTTAATTACATTTGCCCACCCTTTATCTTTATTAATGCAATTTTATATTATTATTTTTCATTTCTTTGAAGTTTAAAAGAAATTGTTAACGCCCACCCAAGATTTTTTTAAATTTATAGAGTATTCACCGCACGTTAAGTAAAGCTAGAAATGTAGATTCGTTTGTAATTCAATTTTGTTATATTGTTAATTTTGTTTACCGTGCGTTAAATAATTTTTAAATCTAATCAACACTTGGGCAGATACTGAAATTTATAATTATGAGTTTTAAAGTGATAAACAATCAGCTGATAACTGACGAAGGAAGTCGTCAGCTATTTCTTAGAGAGTTTATCACTAGCAGCAATAATAAATTAAATATATTTGCTTGCTTCTTTTATGCTGAGATTAGCCATGTTATCTTTATGCCTTTCTATAAAATCTCTTACCCAGTTTGGATTGGTTTTGCTGTAATCTCTTAATGCCCAGCCTATTGATTTGTTTATAAAAAACTCTTTATTGTTTAAATTGTTTATTATAATTTTCTCTAATAATTCTGTATTTGTCTTCTCTTTTCTTGAAAGCTGATGATCTATAGATATTCTTCTAAGCCAAATATTATCAGATAAGGACCATTCTAAAAGTATATCATTAACTGTTTCATCTCTTAAAGCAATATCACCTATAATTCTATCTAAAAAATCTATAGTATCCCCCCATGATTTTGTGAGGGCATATTCTTTTAGTTTTGCTATATGTGTTTTATTTAAATATTTCTTTTTTAATATAAGATAATCTATTGCGGCATACTGAAATTCTCTGTATTTATTTTTATAGCATTTATCTGTAAAGTTAAAATCGATATATTCTTTTTCATCTTTTGGAATTGTCTTAAATACTTTTTTCTGAACTTCTTTTCTCTCTTTTGAATGAATACCCAAAAACTCAAAATTATTTTTCATGTATTTAGCCATTGAAACAGCTTCTTTATCATTTTTTAAAATCTCAAATTCTTTTGAGAGATTATTATATAAATCATTCATTTAATAAAGCCTTAAAATTACTTATCAAAAATATATTTATAAACATGATCTGACAAAGGTATTCCTTCTTTTAAATAATTTTTTGAACAAGCCTCTTTTCTCTCGCCCGGTATTGATATAGTTTCACCCTCTTTTAAGGCAGGCTCTTTTCTTATATCATCAATGAATGATTGAACAGTATTTAAATAAGTATCTAAATCATTATAAACAGCAGGATCAACAACTAGTATAAATGTAGAAAGATTTCTTTTTTTATCCATATCGCCATACATTTTTACAAGGTTATTGCAGTAAGCCTGACCTATTAAAAGCCCTGTAAAAGCTTCAACCATAGTCATTATTAAATACCCTTTAACTCCTCCAAAAGGCACAACATATTTTATTTCATTAGGGTCGGAACTAGGATTGCCATTTTCATCAACGCCCCAATGCATAGGCACTGTTTCATTATTTTCTCTTGCTGTAAATATGCGTCCTAATGATACCTCGCTTGTTGCCATGTCGCCTAGTATAAAATCTTTTTTGGCAGGAAATCCGTAGCTTATCGGATTAGTTCCAAAGAATGATCTTTTTCCTCCAAAAGGTATAACGCAAGGATCAGTATTAACCATTATAAGAGAGACTTTATTTTGATCTATTGCCATTTTATTGTAGTATCCTAAGGCTCCTGCATGGCTATTATTTTTTATTCCTATTAAAGCTATTCCCTGTTTTTCAACAGTTTCTAAAGCCCATTCTATAGCATACTGACTTGCGACATGTCCGAATCCTCCGTCAGCGTCCATCAAGGCAAATGCTGGTCTTTTTGTTTCTATATTAAATTTAGATTGTAAATTTATTCCTCCTTGTTTTATTCTATTTATATAATGTTCAACTCTCAATACTCCATGAGAATGTATGCCTCTAATATCAGCATAAATAAGTACATCTGTTACAATGCCCGCCTGCTCGTTTGATACTCCTGCTGATTTGAACTTATTATATACAGCGTCCATTAACTCTTCTGCTTTGACTTTTATCATAATTGCAAAACCTTTATTATATTTTTTAATAAACATAATAAAGTTTACATAATTATAAATATAATGTCAATAACTATTGTTTGGTTTTTTATAATAGATTATTAATTTTTGGTATATACCTAAACAATTATATTTTACACATATTATTGACATTATACTACTATATGGTATAGTACAATAAAATATATTTAAGGAGTTATTATATATGTGAGGAATTAGCTGCATAATCGGGCTGATTATATTTGCAATAGTTAGTTTAATAGAGAAAATTAAAGGAAAAAAATAATAAAAAATACTTACTCTTTTGAATATTTTTCAATAAGTTTATCTATTAATTTTATTTTATCTTTATTTTTTATATGATAAAATTTGCCTATAGTAGCAGGAAAATAATCTTCTTCTTTAAGTTTGTATATTTTTACCCTTGCTGCTATTACCCAATCTGAAATATTTATTCTATCTATTTCATTTTTATTAAACTTAATTTTAAATTTATCTAAAGAATCAGAATCACTTTCTGCCAAAGCAACAGCAACTGCTGTAAGTCCGTCTGCTATCATTATTTTTGTACCTTTTAAAAATTTCTTATCTTTCACTTTTTGAGCACCAGCTTTCACTTCAGCAAATACTATATTATGATTATAAAATATATCGAGAAGTTTTATCTCACCTTCTTTTCCTCTTCTGCTTCCAAACTTCACATACTGCATTTTTTTTATTCTCCTAAAAATTATTAATTAATTCATTAAGTCAAACTAATTTATATTTTATTTAAGTTCATCTAAAACTTCATTATAACTTTTTAATACATCATCTATAGTAAGATTTCTCCATTCTTTTAATTTATTTTCTCTTTTATATTTATTAAATATTTTATTTCCTGTAAAAATAACATACTGATTAGGATAATGAATATTTAATGAATGAGTTAATCTATTTAAACGCATAGACTCTAATCTTAATGCCTTTTTAATAATATAAAAAGGACATTTTACTTTTACCATAAAGCCATTACTATCTTCAAATACAACTCCCTCATAGTCTATAGAAAAATTATCAATATATTTATAAAACATCTTATCTATATAATTATTATATTCATCTTTTGAAATATTATCATCTGGTTTTTCAAATATTTCTATTCTCTCTTTTATATTAAATCGTGATGATATTTCTTTATCTGATAACTCTTCATAAGATAATTTTCTGTAATTTTCTTCATTGTATATAATATCAAGCAAAACCAAAAAAGATTTATCATAAACAATAGGATGGGCGGAATCTTTTAAGTGTATGCATTCAAACACAAATGTGGTATTATTTTTTTTACAGTATTCTTTTATAAAATCCTTATTTTCCCTTGTTAATAATTCTTCTGCCCAAGATGTCATTTTAGTATTGATAGAGCTTTTAGTTGCAAATATTAACTCATCTTTCGTCTTATCTAAAAATACCAGAAATAAATATCCGTTATATTTTTTGTATACGCTTACTGGAAACTTTATATTTTTCTCTAAACTTTTTAATTTAGTTTCATTAACTTCATCATAATTAAAAAATTTATCATAGCTTCTGCCTGCTATTTCTTTGGTATCATTATATCTGTATAATCCCCTTGCTTTAATAGTCTGTTCATTCCATAATTTTTTATAAAATACTCTCTCTGAAAAATTAGTTGAATAAACCGTATCAAAATATTTAAAGCGTACAAGATTATTATTTTCTTTTTCTGTATCAAATTCTGCCTCAAACAAATTATCTATATTTTTATCATTTTTATAATGCTCTATAGATAAATCATTCAAACTCAAAACTATCAAATCTTCTCCGTACTCAACAGAGTTTTCTATACAATAGGCATTATCATTTATTTTGCATAAATTATCTTCTAATTCCTCTTGAAGTACATTTCTATGACCGAATATCTGAATGATATCATTATGATTCTCTTTAAATCTGTTTCCTACTTCTATATAAGATTTATACTTGTCTTCATCATAATTATATCCATAAGTTACAATTCCATTTAAAAGAGAAGCTGGTATATGCTCGTACATTTTATCTATACCTGAATGATTAATAAAAAATTTCTTTCCTTTGTAACTTTTATGTCATTAGCAAAGAAATTTAAACTCACGTCATGATTGCCCTCAGTAAAATAAACATTATCTGGTATGTCATTAAATAAAAAATAGTCAAGAAGATCTTTTGATTTGCTTCCTCTGTCTGTTAAATCACCGGCAAATATATAAGCTGTTTTTTCATCTTTAAAATAATTCTCTCTTTCTAAAAACTTTTTAAATACATCATATTCGCCATGCAAATCTGGTATCACTTTTATATTATCATATTTTTCAAACTCTTTTTCATTCAAATAAAAACTGTCCCATTTCGAAGCCTCAAGTAATGCTGCTTCAGCACTATCATAATCTGAAGCCTTAAAAATATTGGCTCCAGATAATTTAAAATCTTTCATACGCATGAAAAAGTCTTTTATAATTTCTTCCGATATATTACTTCCTATATCCCTATTTCTTACATTATCAATGCATTCTTTAAGAGATACATTATCAAATAAAACAGCTGCTATTCTGTATCCGTATTTTTTGGCAAGCTCTGTAATGCTCTTTAAATTAAAAAGCCCAGTACTGTCTAATATAGTAAATAAACCTAAACGAAATCTATTTTCTAATATGCTTAATATTAAATTATTCCAAATATAAGAATTATCTTTTTCAGAAATGCTAAGCCCATCATATCCGTCTGGAAAAATACCTGAATATAATATTCTTAAATTATCAGAACTTACGCTATAATTATCAAGTTTCGCTTTTTTTATAGTATAAGTTTTGCCGCTTCCCTGAGCACCTACTGTTATAATTAATACTTTCAATTTAAACCTCTTTAACTTTTAATTATTTGAGTTTATCATAAATATCATAAAAATATCTTATAGAAGATATAATTTTTTTGTTTTGGCACATCTCAAAATATTTTTCTCTGTCAACTATCATAGCTTCACTTACTTCATTTTCCTGCAAAATTAATTCTTCCAATTTTACATCTCTTCTAAACATAAACGAATCTATTATAGTTTTTGAACGCTCAAGGATAAAAGAAGTTAAAAATATACCTTCTTCTTTTTCAAATGATAAACCAATCTCTTCTTTAAGTTCTCTTACAGCTCCTTCAATGCTGCTTTCTCCTGCAAGTATAGAGCCTTCTGTACATTCCCATTTATTAGGACATATTTTTTTACTTTTATGCCTTTTTGTCATTATAACTTCATCATTACTATTTACAACCCAAGCATGTATAACTATATGATATTCATTTCTTCTTAAAGGAAGTCCTCTCTGATGAATGCGTCCTGTTTTTTTCTTATTTCTATTATAAACGTCCCAAATCTCAGGCATAGTGTTTCCTATAAATGATTTAAAAATTCTTGATAATAAAAAAGCCTCCTTAAAAAGACTTATTTTTTAAGAAGGCTTTCATAAGTTATCGGACTATTATATTATAAAATTTATAATATAAATTTCAAGGCTCTTAATATCTCATAATAGTCATTATTTTCAAAAACTACAGTAGTATCATTAATTTTTTTAGCATTAGGATAGAATGATACTTTATGAGCATATCCATGTTCTTTATAGCAAACTTCAAGTTTAAAATGATTAGGCAGTTTTAATAATTTACCCTTAAAATCTTGACTTAATGCCTCTTTAGTTTTCTCCTTAATCATCTTTACCATTAAATTTGGAGAATAATTAATAGTAGAATAACCTATACCCTCTTTTACAGGAAGCGTTATCAAATTAGGGTGATTAGGATTCATCTTCATAGCATCTTCGCATAATCCTTTATCACCAGACAAAAATACCGTAGGCACTTTTCTATAGGCTGCTGCATAACTAAAAAACATAAACTCGCTTGCAAGAACTTCATTAAGTTTAACATATACATTTCTGGTATTCATAGTATGAGAAAGCGGATTATTGCCGATTGAAGCAGCATTATGATACCCTATAAACATAGCAGCATCAAAGCTCTCATCAATACCTTCTACCATAGAATAGGGATCTCCGCTCCATCTTCTATGTATCTTTACGCATTCTGGTAAGGCTGTTTGATCTATATTCATAGCAGAGTCATGTGCATCTTTCACAAATATTTCTTTAGCACCAGCCTCAATAGCACCTTCACATGCTGCATTAACCTCTTTAGTCATTTGCAGGGTATGCTCTTTATAAGTTAAACTTCCTGCATCAGTATCAGGCCATTGTGTAGTTGTAGTAATTCCCTCAATATCTGCACTAATAAAAACTTTCATATAATTCCTCGAACATTTAAAAATTTATTTTAATGATTAAAAACTATATTATATTTCTGATTTTATTCAATATGTTAATTATTGATTTTTCTTTTTTTGTGGTATTTTTCAATAAACATATACTAATATAAAATGTTTCATTTTTATTTTTATAATATAAAATAAGTTATTAGTGTTTAGGATATAATTATGAATGAGAAAGAAAAACAATTAATTATTTGAAATAATGAAAATATATTATAGAATATTATAACATTACAATTTAGGTTAGTTGATTATGATAAAGAATTTTGAAATTCATGATTACAGACAATTTAAAAATGCTAAGTTTGATAATTTTGCTAATATAAACTTATTTGTAGGAGAAAATGATACAGGAAAAACTACAATATTAAAATTTTTATATTGTATAAGTTATGAATTAAAAAATATCGTAAATGCAAATATTAGAACATGCAATATTTTTAAATATATTAATAATATATATACATTTAATAATTTCAAATTTGGTACTAGTAATAAACCTACAGATAAACTAAAAAAACTTTATTTATATGACGAAAACACTATTCATTTTAATTCTTATTTTTTAAATAGCAAAAATGAAATTATAACTTCTGATGATAATATTAATAATTATAATTATGACTATAAACCTTTATTTATACCTGCTAAAGAAATCTTATCTATTATGAATGCTATTATTTATTTAAAAAATCAAAATATAGAAAGCGGATTTGATGATTCATATACTGATATAATTTATGAAAT
Source organism: uncultured Brachyspira sp. (assembly GCF_949287625.1). Classification (GTDB taxonomy): domain Bacteria; phylum Spirochaetota; class Brachyspiria; order Brachyspirales; family Brachyspiraceae; genus Brachyspira. Next base: position 15,821 of record NZ_CASEGO010000050.1, read on the forward strand.
ACTCGCAAGAAAAAATATTGATGAAAGAGAATTATTAAGCGTATTAAAAAATAAGTATGATTTCTATAATGGTAATATACAAATTGATAAAAATACTAATATGATTAATTATTATAAAAATGATGGAAATATTTATAACATTAATATAACTGCTGAAGGAATAAAAAAACTAGGAATATTTGAAGTTCTTCATAATACTGGAAATTTAACAAAGAAAAGTATTTTATTTATTGATGAGCCAGAAAATAGTTTACACCCAAAAATGGTTCGTGAGCTTATGAGATTTTTGGCTGATATTTCAAAAGAAGGAGTACAAATATTTATGGCTAGTCATAATTCATTTGTTTTAAATCAGCTTAGCAATATTGCCATAAAAGATAATTATCCTATAAACGTATATTTCTTTATAAAAGAAGATAATTACACAAAAATAGACGGAGCTTATGATTTATCAAAAGAGTTTCCTGATAATTCAATATCTGATGAGGCTTATGATATGTTTGTGGAGAGTAAAAATTGAGTAATAATAGTGAATGGATTGTAGAGTTTAAAGATAATTCATATTTTAGATTATCTGAAAATCAATTCTATATACAAAATCAAAAAAATTATGAAGTTTGTAAAGATGATAATAAAGAACATTACAGCGGAATGAAAGAAATGGATTTTTGCTACTGTCATGATAATTGTATTGATTTGATAGAGTGTAAAGAAGTAAATAATATGGATAAATCAAATTTAAAAGATGATTTAAGACTAAAAGCTTTGCATTCTTCTGCCTTATTAAAAACAGCTTTGTATGATGGAAATAATGATATCATAAAAACATTAAATAATCTAAATAAAAATTATAATACAAATATAGAACTAAAAGTTTATATTATTTTCAAACAGTTTAATTCTAAAAATAAAACAATGATTCCTGACATTGTAAAAGAAATAGAAAACATCATAAAAAGAAGTCTTATATGTCCATTAGGTAAACTTTGGAATATTAGAGAAGTTCAAGTTTTAGATTATGAAACAGCCAAAAATAAACTTCAATATATAAAATAAATTAGTGTCTTTTTAAGATTAATACAAATCCTTATAAACATAAAAAAAGAGGAGTTTTGTAAAAAATAAAAACCCCTCTCTATATAATAAAAATATTAATGATTTATTTTTTTTCTGCTTTTTTTCTTACGCAAGTTCTTTTAGCTGCAGTTTTTTTAGCAGGAGCTTCTTCTCCTTTCTTTTCTAATTCTGGTAAAAGTAATTCTGCTATCTGAACTGCATTTGTAGCAGCACCTTTTCTTATTTGGTCTCCAGCACACCATAATACCAATGAGTTTTTAGCACTGATATCTTCTCTTATTCTTCCTACAAATATATCATCTTGATCTGATGTATCTAAAGGCATAGGGTATCTGAATTTCTCTGGATCATCAACTACTTTAACACCTTTAGCTTTTGATAATAAATCTCTAGCTTTTTTTACAGTAATTTTCTTTTCTGTTTCTATAGTAATAGCTTCACTATGACTTCTTATAACTGGTACTCTTACACAAGTGCAGCTTATCTGCATATCAGGTGCATGAAGAATTTTTCTTCCTTCATTAGTCATTTTTAATTCTTCTTTAGTATATCCATTTTTATCAAAGGAGTCTATTTGAGGAATTAAGTTATGAAGTATTTGATATTTAAAAGTGCTGTTTTTAAGTTTGTTTCCAGCAACATAATCCTGTAATTGCTGTTCCAACTCTTCCATACCCTCTTTACCAGCACCAGAAACTGCCTGATAAGTAGAAGCTATAATACGTTTAATTTTTCCAAACTTATGAAGCGGAGCTAATGCCACTAAAGCTATTATTGTAGAACAGTTAGGGTTAGATATTATACCTTTATGTAATTTAACATCATCAGGATTAACCTCCGGCACAACCAAAGGAACATTCTTATCCATTCTAAAAGCACTGCTGTTATCTACAACAATACTTCCAGCCTTTACTGCTTCAGGACTGAGTTTTTTACTCAAATCAGCACCTACAGCAACTAATGTAATATCCATATTATTAAATGAATCTTTAGTTACTTTTTCTATTGTGTATTCTTTTTTATTGAATACTACTTTTTTTCCAGCTTCTCTGTTTCCAAGTAATCTTAATTCATTAATTGGAAATTTTCTCTCTTCTAGTACTTTGAGCATTTCCTGACCAACAGCACCAGAAGCTCCTAATAAACATAAATTTACTTTTTTCATGATGGTTACCGTTAATTATTTTTTTATTTATTTTTGTTCCTAATATTATATAATAATTGTATATTAAAATCAAGAAGTTTTACTTGTTATACCAAATATATTTTTTTATTTAATATTATGATTATTTTATCTTATTAAAGTTATATAAAATATTATAAATAATGTTTTATAATTTTTTAATTTTTATTATCATTTTTAAAAATTATTAAATACCTAAACAGATATAGTTTGTCAAAAAATAAATTTTTAAATTTTAGTATTATTTTTACACTTGCACTTTCGCGAATCGTATCCGAGCTTGTCGAGGATATAAGGTTCTTTTGGCGAAGCCCGCAGAGCGAAGGCGGTAAAAAGAACAATTAAAAAATTGACAAACTTAAAAATTTTTAGTATATACCTAAACAACTATAATTTGTCAAAAATTAATTTTTTAAATTTAAAATATTTGCGGGGCTTTGCCCCAGACCCCACTTCTTTTGTTGCCACAAAGAAGCAAAAAGGCTATATTTCTGGCTAAATTTTACAATTTATTCTACATGTAAAACATAATTAGTACTATTGAAGCGTATCCGAACTTGTTGAGGATATAAGGTTCTTTGACGCTGTCCGCCTGCGACCGAAGGAAGTACTGTTAAGTATGGCGTGCAGTGGAAAAAAGAACAACATAAAAATTGACAAACTTAATAATTTTCAGTATAAACAAAAGTTCCAAATATTTTATGGTTTCCTCTAATTATGTTTGTAACGCTATTTAAATAGTAAACCTTTTACGGTTTTAAAGTTGACAATTGTTTTCTATATGATATCATACTATATTATGAAGGGAAATATTAAAGAAAATATAATATCAATACTAGAATCAAATAAAGGACTTTTTATATCTGGAGAGAGATTAGCAGATGATCTGAATGTAAGCAGAGCAGCTGTATGGAAGGCAATAAAATCATTAAAAAATGAAGGCTATAATATCAATTCCGTAAAAAATAAGGGATATTCTCTATCAAAAGAAACGGATATTATCTCATCAAATATAATAAAAAATAATATGCTTAAATATAAGGATAAGTTTAATTTTATTATATATAAAACAGTAGAATCAACTAATATAATAGCAAGAGAACTTGCAGCTAAAGGGAGAGAAAGCGGTACAGTAGTAATTGCAGAAGAACAGACAGAAGGATACGGAAGAAACGGTAAATCTTTTTTCTCTCCTTACGGCACAGGTATATATATGAGTATAATACTCAATTTAAAAAAAGATAAAAAAATATTTAAAAGTTCATTTATTACCACAGCAGCAGCTATGGCTGTATCAAAATCAATAGAAAATACAACAAATAAAAATACTTATATAAAATGGGTTAATGATGTATTTATTAATGATAAAAAAGTATGCGGAATACTTACAGAAGGAGCTTTCAGCTTTGAAGACAGAAAACTTGATTATGCTGTTATAGGTATTGGAATAAATGTTAATTTTCCTAAAAAAGGCTTTCCTAAAGATATTAATGATACAGCAGATTCTATTAATTCTAACGATTCAAATTCTGATATAAGAAATATTTTAATAGCTAGAATATTAGAAAATTTATGGGACTACTATTTTAATAATATATCATTTTACGATGAATATAAAAAGCGTTCTTTTTTAATAGGAAAGAAAGTTTCTATTAATATAGATAATAAAGAAAATATAATAAATGTATTAGATATAGATGAGAACTTTGCTTTAGTGGCAGAGTTTGAAGACGGAAGAGTAGATAAACTCACATCAGGAAGCATTAATTATAGAATTTCATGAAAACTGGAGGAGAAATGAGTAATATTGAGGCAATTATAAAAGAAGAAATATCTTTAGAAGAATTAAAACTAAAAATTATAAACGGATATAATATAACAAAAGAAGAGGCTTTAAAATTAGCAGACTCTCCATTAGAAGATTTATGCAAAGCGGCTGATAATATAAGAAAACATTTCTGTTCTAATGTGTTTGATATGTGTTCTATAATAAATGCTAAAAGCGGAAAATGTTCTGAAAACTGCAAATTCTGTGCACAGTCGGCTCATTATGATACTAAATGCGAAGAGTATGATATTTTAGATAAAGATAAAATATTAGAGCAGGGTAAAAGCGATTTTGATAAAGGAGTTTTAAGATACTCTATAGTAACATCAGGCAGAGCATTGTATGGTAAAGAAGCAGATAAAGTATATGATGCTATAGAAACTCTTAATAAAGAAACTGACGGATATGTATGTGCATCTTTAGGACTTCTTGATGAGGAAGGATTTAAAAAAATGAAAGAGGCTGGACTTAAAAGAGTGCATAATAATTTGGAAGCCTCAAGAAACTTCTTTCCTAATGTATGTACTACTCATAGTTATGATGATAAAATAAATGCAATAAAGGCAGCCCAAAAAGCTGGAATGGTTGTATGCAGCGGCGGCATTATGGGTATGGGAGAGACTTGGGAAGATAGAATTGACATGGCATTAGAATTAAGAGAATTAGGCATAATGTCTATTCCTGTTAATATGCTTAATCCTATATCAAGCACTCCTTTTGAAAATATTACTCCTTTAACTTTAGAAGACATGAGAAGAATAGTAGCCATATACAGATTTATTAACCCAAAGGCATTTATAAGACTTGCAGGAGGAAGAGGACTTTTAGAAGACAAAGGAAAATCATGTTTCTTATCAGGAGCTAATGCCGCTATAACTGGAGATATGCTCACTACTGCAGGCATTTCTATAGAAACAGATAAAAAAATGGCTGAAGAGTTAGGATATAAAATAGAATTAACAGAAGATTAACATTTTATTAAGGAACTATTAATATGGCTAAAGCACTTTTTATAACTGCCACTGGTACTGATATAGGCAAAACTTATGTATCAGCACTTATATGCAAACAGATGAAAGAAGAAGGATTTGACATAGGGTATTATAAAGCAGCTTTAAGCGGAAGCAGTGATATAACAGACAGCGATGCTTGGTATGTAAAAGAGAGAGCTAATTTAACAGATTCTTATGAAGAGATGGTTTCATATACTTATAAACATGCATATTCTCCTCATTTGGCAGCACAAATTGAGGGCAATCCTCCAGATATGAAAGTTATAAAAAAGGCTTATAAAAATATTTCAAAAAATCACAAATATATGATAGTAGAAGGAAGCGGCGGTATAATATGCCCTATAAGATATGATGATAAAAAAATATTTTTAGAAGATATTATAAAAGAGCTTGAATTGCCATGTTTAATAGTAGCAGATGCTGGTCTTGGTACAATTAATTCTACAGTTCTTACTATAGAATATATGAAAAGTAAAAAAATAAAAATTAAAGGCATTATATTAAACAGATTTGAAGAAGCAAATGTTATGCATGAAGACAACAAAGAAATGATAGAAAAAATTACAAATATAAAGACTGTTGGTATTATTGATTCTGTAAATAACATGGAATTAAAAGCTGATAATATTTCCTCACTTTTTGAATAATTATTAATTGTAATAATTATTTTTATATATTCTTTTTGCTTTTCTCCCTATTAGCAAAAAGAGTGTGCGGGAATATTTTTTACTTCCCGCATATTATATAAAACAAAGGCTTATTTATGACATTAGAAGAAAAAGATTTAAAATATATTTGGCACCCCTGCTCACAGATGAAAGATTATGAAGAGCTTTCTCCTATAATAATAGATAAAGCAAAAGGAATATATCTTTATGATAAAAACGGCAAAGAATATATTGATATTGTAAGTTCTTGGTGGTGCAATTTACTTGGTCATTGCAATGAAAAAATAAATGCTTCTATAAAAGCACAGCTTGATAAATTGGAGCATGTAATATTTGCAAACTTCTCGCATGAAGGAGCTATTAAATTATGTGAAGAGCTTGTAAAGATACTTCCTAAAGGGCTTTGTAAATTTAATTTTTCAGATAACGGATCATCATCGGTAGAGGCTGCCTTAAAAATGGCTTTTCAGTATCAGCATCAAATAGGCAATACTAAAAAAATAAAGTTTATGTGCTTTACTGACGGTTATCATGGCGAAACTATAGGGGCATTATCCGTTGGAAGTTTGGACTTGTATGCAAAAATATACAAGCCTATGCTTATGGAAACTATACATATAGAAGCACCCAACTGCTACAGATGCAAATATAATCAAAACAGAGAAACTTGCCAATGCGAATGTTTTTTAGACGCTGAAAAAAAGTTTGAAAAATATGCTGATGAAACTTGTGCTGTTATAATAGAGCCTTTGCTTCAGGCTTCTGCTGGAATGAGAATATATCCTCCGCTTTATTTAAAAAAGTTAAGAGAGCTTTGTGATAAATATAATGTAGTTTTTATTGCTGATGAAATTGCTACAAATTTCGGACGCACTGGAAAGATGTTTGCATGCGATCATGCCAATATAAGCCCAGATATAATGTGCATTTCAAAAGGTTTAACAGGCGGCTACATGCCAATGGCAATAACAATCACTACAGATAAAATATACAATGCCTTTTATGCTGACTATAATGAAGGCAAGGCCTTTATGCATAGTCATACCTATAGCGGAAATCCTCTAGGCTGTTCTGCTGCTTTGGCTGTACAAAAAGTTTTGAGAGAAGATGATATTCTAAATAAGGCACAAATAAGAGCAAAATATTTAAGTAATAAATTAAAAGAAAAATTATTAAATCACCCAAATATAGGAGAGATTAGAAATATAGGACTTATTAATGCAATGGAATTAGTTACTGATAAAAATACAAAGGAAGGTTTTGACGCTAAACTTAGAATGGGTTATCAAATATATAAAAAAGCACTTCAGAGAGGATTATTATTAAGACCTTTGGGTAATGTTATATATTTTAATCCGCCTCTTATAATTAATGAAGAAGAGATAGATAAGGCTGTTGATTTATGCGTACAATCTATCAATGATATTTTAGGTTAAAAAATATAATTTTATTTGACCTTGTAGTATATACCTAAACAGATATAGTTTGTCAAAAAATAAATTTTTAAATTTAGTATTTGTGGGGACTAGTCCCCACACCCCCAGTTCTTTTGTTGGCACAGAACCAAAAAGACTGCATTTTTAGCTACAATTTCGGGCATTACCATACATTTAATACATATCTTTAAAATATAAAGTTCTAGCAATTGCGTTTTTTGTGAAGAGTATCTGAAGGATAAAAAATTTTTTGTGCTGCAAAAAAAGTTGATAATTTTGTATAATGTGTATCAATTGACAAATAGTAATTGTTCCAGTATATACTATTGTTCCAGTATATACTAGAAAAATAAACTGGCATCTAGTCCTATTCTGCTTTCCATTTGTCTGTATGAGTATAATTGCTTTGAACGTGAGTATTCATATTTCATTCCAATTACAAACCTATATATTTCAAATCCTATTCCTGCAGATATTGAAGGACTTAATTCATTATGAGTTTCTGTAATAGGATATCCCTGACCTCTTCCTTCTGTCCTATTTATAGTATTTATTTTATCAAAGAATATGCCTGTATAAATGCCAGTTATCAAACTTATCTCTCCCCATAATGGTATCCTAATTTCTGTACCGCCATAAAGATTAAATAAGTTTACAATATTTGATATATCAAATCCTGTTACAGCAAAAGATGTTCCGCCGTAAAAAGAAAACCAACCGTATTTATAATAAGCAGATAAATGCATTTGTTCAAAGCCTACATCTCTGAACTCTTCCTTATTTTTATTATATAATGTATTATCTCCTAGTATATCCCCGCTTATATGAGAACAGGTGTGTCTTATAGGAGCAAATCTTATTTTTAATTTATTATCAAATATATATTCAAAATATGCCTCCACCTGCATGTATGTTCCGTATAAAAATGTAGAGCCGTATAATTGATCCTGTCCTTTTTTGTAGCTTGAGAAAAATAATTTTAATGCATATCCTACACCTATTCTAAATCTATGTCTATCTCCTTCTATATTAAAAGCTATAGGTGCTAAATCTGCTGCCAATTTCGGACTGAAATATAAAACTACATTATCAAGATTGAAATTATTATTTCTGTATAAACTTTTAATATTTAAAATATCTCCGAACCAAAAACTGCTGTTATAATTATCAGGGTCAAGCCAAGGAGAAAAATATTTATCAGTTTCATATACTCTAAGAGGGTTATATTTCCACTTTAATTTAATTTTTTTCTCATAATCTTTCATCTTATTTTCTAATGAATTATCATTTTGACTATACAATAAAGCTGATAGTAAAATTATAAAAAGTATACTATATATTGTTTTATTCATATCTTTACCTTTATGTTTTATTAAAATTATTTAAAATTACATAATAAATTATAAGGTAAATAATGATACTTTCAATATTTTATATGTAAATATTAAAAATGGTATGTAAAAAGTATTATACTTTTATTTTGAAAGTAAATTAATATAGGCTTCTGTTTCTATGTCTTTTTCATCTATGCCTATTTCATTTAATATTAATTTTAATTTTGATACTTGTTCTTCTACTGAATTATCAGAGTTTAAGAATTCTATTTCTATAAAATTGTCTAAATTTTTTATTTTTGAAACTTCTACTAAAGCATTTTTATATATGAAAGCATAGCCTTTTTTTTCTTTTCTGACATACTCTTTATATTTTTGAATCTGAAATAAAAAGTTAATAATAAATCTTGCCTTTTTTTTGCTTACTTTTAATTCTCTCTCTTCATTAACTTCTACACCGTCAATTAATGTTCTCTCTTTAGCACAAAAAGTATATCCGCCATGTTCTATTCTAAGTCTTATGCAGTCGCTTGTTTTTATATTTTTATTTTTTATGTCATTTTCTTTTGCATAGTAAATATCTTTTTTAAAATATCTTTTTTTGAATCTGGCATTTTTGTATAGAAAGTTTAATACAGCGTCAAAGTCTCTAACATACGCTTTTATTTCAATTTCAGAGTTTGAATATATACTATTTTTCATAATTATTTAAGTTTCTTATAATTTTATTTCTAACTTTATCACGGTATTTTCTTATTGGAATCCACCATACCATTTTATTTATTAACCTTGTCATTTTTTCTTCTTTTTGCTTTATATAATCCAATATATTATTTTTGTATATAATGTAAGTTTCATATTTATCATTTAGCTTTATTAAGATATAATTATAATATACATAGTTTCTCATTTCATTTATATCTATATTATTTTTATTTTTTAAAAAATTATGTATATGATAGTAATTTTCTTCATACATATATTTATAATCATTAAGAAGTTTTGAAATTATATGTTCTACAATATTTGATATTATAATTCTTTTATATTCTTCATCTATATTTTTTAGTTTATTATTTATTATATTTTCAGCTCTATAGCATATTGGTTCAATACTTTTATGAGTTGAGTATAAAGAAGTTTCTCTTATCCTATAATAGTATGGAACTGTATTATTACATACTGCTATTGGGTTATTTATTATTAATTCAATATTAAAAGTCCAATCATCAGAACCATCATCACCTATATTAGGAAATACTATAAACTTTATATTATTATCTATTATGAAAGATCTTTTATATAATTTGTTCCAAATATAGTTTGTAAGAAAAAATTTTCCAGGTTTCATAAAATCTTTTTTGTTTAAAATAATTTCATACTCTAATTTTTGTTTTTTTGTATAATTTTTTATATGACACCAATTGTTATTATATTTTCCGTTTTCATAATAATTAATAATATTTAAATTATTTACTATATCTGCATCGTATTTCTTAGCAGTTTTATATAGCTCTTCATAGAAGTTTTCATTTACATAATCATCATTATCTATAAATCCAATATATTCTCCTCTTGATTTTTCTATACCTATATTTCTTCCAGTTGCAGGACCACCAGATGATTTTTCTGTATTAAAAATTTTTATTCTATTATCTTTTTTAGCATATTCTTCCAATATTTTAATACTAGAATCTGTAGAACAATCATTAATACAAATAATTTCTATTTCTTTGAGTGTTTGATTGATAATAGAGTTCAAACATTCTTTTAAATATTTTTCTGCATTATATATTGGTATTATTACACTAACTTTTATCATAAAATATCCATTAAATAATTTATTGATAGTCTTTATTATTATACTGAAAATTTAAAGTTTGTCAAAAAAATATATTTTTTGTATTAATATTTTTATTCGCTGTATTCTTTTGTTGTGCTGTCATCAACATGTATGCCTTGCTTATCATATATTATAGGAGCAGCTTTTTCAAATAGTATGAAAGCAGGGGAGGAGAGTATAACAGTAAGAGGAAGTCCTACTAAAAGTTCAGCTCTTATTAATACAGCAACATTTGAAAGATCAGAGTATATAGAAGTTACTAAAAATAAAGCTATAATTTTTATTAAATAACCTACTAAAGTTACAAATATTCCTGCGGCAATTTGTTTTATGAATATTCTAGTATTGAAGAAACCTACAAAGAAACCTATATTTAAGAATATTATAGCATAAGAACCGAATGTACCGCTTGAAACAATATCCTGCAAAAGCCCTATAATAAAACCATATATTATTCCGTCAAAAGAGCCGTATCTGAATGATATAAATACTAAGAATATTAAAAGCAAATCTGGTTTAGCTCCAAGTGCTACTCTTATTAGGTCGTAAGCTGGAGATGACTGTATTAAAAGAAGTATTAATGTTGTAATGATAACGGTTATAACTCTTTTCATTTTGTCTCCCCATTATTTTCATCTTCTTCATTTGCAAGCATAATTATTTCTTGGTCTGGAACTTTTTTTATGACATAAACATTTTCTAAAGTAGAGAAATTAACAGTAGGCTCAACATAAAGATCATGGAAAAGTCCGTAATTTTTCTTTTCTACTTTAAATATAGTTCCTACTAATATACCTTTTGGGAAAACGCCGCCCATACCGCTTGTAACTACACGCTCTCCTTCTTCAACGTCCATTTGTAAATCTATATACTGAAGATGAGTCTGTGTGGATTTAGGACTTTGACCAACCATAATACCAGTAGTTCTTGAACTTTCAAGCATTACAGAAATTTGTGATCTTTGGTCAACTAATGAGAGTATTCTGCTATTGTATCTTCTTACTTCAACTACTTTACCTACCAAGCCTTTATATCCGTTTTGATACGATATTACCGGCATTCCTACTACTATGCCATGTGCACTTCCTTTATTAATAACAATAGTAGTGTAGAAGTTCTGAGGGTCTTTAGAAACTATTTCAGCATATTCCAAAGCATATTCATCTGTAGGATCTTCATTAAGCAATGCTCTTAATCTGTCATTTTCAGCACTTAATTGCTCATATTCCAAAGCAGCCCCGCTTAATTCTGCTATTCTGTCTTTTAATACCTGAACTTGACTTTGTAATGTAAATATATCTGTTATGCTTGTATATAGGTATACAAAAGCCCTTGAAACACTTTTGGTAGCACTTTGAATAGGGTATACCCCAAGTGCATAAATAGACTGTAAGTTAAATACAAAATTACTTCTATTTAATACCATAAGCATAGCTGCTATAAGATTTAGCAGAATGTACAAAGTAAGAAGTTTATGTTTTAAAAAAAGTTTCACGCCTATGAGTATCGGATATATTAATCAAAGTTTTATAATTTTTCCGATTTTAAGAGTATCTTCTGTAATTTTTTAAGTTTTTAGTCTCTTCTATAAACTTACCGCATCCTATAGCAACACAAGTAAGAGGGCTTTCAGCAAGAATTACAGGTACTCCTGTTTCCATAGATATTAAGTCAGTAAAACCTGGTAGCAGTGAAGTACCGCCGCTCATAACAATACCTCTCTCTACAATATCAGCAGAAATTTCAGGAGGAGTCTGATTAAGTACTGATTTTACAGCTTCTAATATTTCTATTAATATATCAGCTATAGCATCTTTAATTTCAGCACTGTTGATTGTAAGAGTTTTAGGAAGTCCTGATACAGAATCACGGCCTCTTATGTCCATAGTTTTTGATATATCGCCTTTATAAGCATGACCAATATTTATTTTTATCTCTTCAGCAGTTTTTTCACCTATATAGAGGTTATGAGTTCTCTGCATATATTTGATAATAGCATCATCAAGCTCATCGCCTCCCACACGTATAGAAGCACTTCTTACCATACTTCCAAGTGAAAGTACAGCAACTTCAGTAGTGCCTCCTCCTATTTCTATAATCATATTACCATGCGGCTCATTAATAGGCATGTCTGCTCCAATAGCTGCTGCTCTTGCCTGTTCTATTAAAAATATGGTTCTAGCTCCTGCCTGTTCGCAGCTTTCTCTAACAGCACGTCTTTCAACTTCGGTAATTCCAGTAGGAATACCTATTGCTATTCTTGGTTTTACTAAAGTTCTTTTATTATGTACTTTATTTATAAAATATCTTATCATTTTTTCAACAGTTTCAAAGTCGGCAATAACTCCGTCTCTCATAGGTCTTATTGCTGCTATAGAGTTTGGAACTTTACCTAACATTCTTTTTGCTTCGTTTCCTACAGCAATAACATTTCCAGTGCTTTTTTCTATAGCTACTACTGATGGTTCAGCCAAAACAATACCTTCACCTTTTACATATACTAAAGTATTAGCCGTACCTAAATCAATTCCCATATCACTTGAGAACATATTATATAACCAGTTAAACATTTTTATTACAATCTCCTTAATATATCCCTAGCGGGCTTATACGAATTATCTATTTTGATAGCTTCTCTAAACATTTTTATAGCTTCATTTCTTTTTTTAGTTTCTAAATATAATGTTCCTATACTATAATATAAATCCGGATTTTTGTCATCTATCTCTAAAGTCTTTTTGTAAAAAAATTCGCTTTCTTTATATAGTCCCTGTCTGTAGTATAATTCGCCTAATTTGAAATAGGTTCTCGCTTCAAGCATATCATTATTATTAAATTTACCGTCCATTGATGATAATATTTGTATAGCCTTAGTATAATCTTTATCGCCTTCATATGCATTAGCTAGTTCGTAATATAATTCCATATTGATAAATTTTTCGCTGTTTTCGCTTATTTCTCTGTCAATAGCCTCTTCCAAATATTTTATAGCATCTTTATATAGTCCTATTTCATAGCATATTTTTGATAATTCTATAGTTGTTGATACTCTATTGTCTCCATCGTTTATTGCATTAATATATGATTTATAGGAATCAATATAATAAGCCTTACCGAGCCTTTGATAGCTGTATCCCAATCTTTGATATATGATATTTTTATTTTTTATAAATTTAGAAGTTAATAAAAGCTGCTTAGCATATCGAATGATATTTTGACTTGCAGATGTTATAATATCATTTTTATCAGATCTTATTAGTATATCATAATATAAATCTATACCAGTAATAAGTATATTTTTATTTAATGGTCTTTTAGTATAAAGATCATTAAATAAAAATGATGCATTATTATAGTCTTCTAATGCCATATAGTCATAAATAGATTTTAATCTTTTTTTTTCTATATAGTTAGAGGTAAACAGATAAGCAGCTGCAATAATGCTTAGGACAGCAATTAAAGTTATGATGATAATATGTATACTAATTCTTTTTTCAACATTATATAGATAAGGCATTATATTTACATAATCCGTTAATTATTATTTTCATTATTTTCTGAGCCGTTATTATATAAAGATAGTATAGTTTCTTTAGGATTAGTAAGAGGATCTTGTGCAACTATACATAATCCTTCAAGTATAACACCATTTTGTATAATAAGTTCAGGGGTTCTAATTTCCCCAAGTACTCTGCTTGTAGGCATAAGCATAACTCTATTTTTAGCTTCTATATTGCCAATGATAATACCTTCAATAACAGCCGATACAGTTTTTATATTAGATTTTATTTTTCCAGTTTGACCTACAAATACATTATCAACTTCTAATTTTTCACCCTCATAGCAGCCGTCAACTCTCAAAGTACCGTTTAATGTAAATTCTCCTTTGAAGTATGAACCTTCTCCTATAATAGAATTAGATTCTGTAGTTTCATTTCTTTTCATAAACATCAAAAAAACTCCTAATTTTTAGTGTATACTATGGAATTATCTATATTGTTAAATTTAAATTTGGTATCAAGCCCAAATAAAGATTCGCTGTGTCCTATAAATAAATATCCATGTTCATTTAATATATCATAAAATCTATTAACAGTAAGTTTTACAGATTCAGTATCAAAGTAGATAAGTACATTCCTGCAAAAAATAACGTCCATATTTGTTTGACTGCCTCTATGTCTTAAATTATGATAATCAAAAGTAATAAGTTTTTTTATATTACTTTTTATAGCATATTCTCCAGACGAAAGTTTATCAAAATACTTTTTTAAATAGTCTTCTGGAACATTCTCAACTTTATGAGCTTCATATCTCCCTTCTTTGGCGGCAACCAAAGAATTAAGAGAAAGATCACTTGCAAATATTTTTATATCCTGCTCTCTAATTCCGGGTGTTTCCAAACAAGTGATAGCTATAGAGTAGGGTTCCTCACCAGTAGAACAGCCTGCACTCCAAATTCTTATTTGTTCTCCTATCTTTTTTGTTTTTAATATTCTAGGCAGAACATAATTTTTCAGCAATTTGAAATTAGGTTCATTTCTAAAAAATTTTGTAAGGTTTGTAGTAATGTTATCTAAAAAAGTTTTAAGTTCTTCCTTGTTAGTAGATACAAGTTTATAGTAATCCTCTACTTTATCGAGATTTCTCTCTTTCATAGAAGATGCAATGCGTGACTCTAAAATAATCTTATTAATAACATTAAAACATATACCGCTTTCTCTATATACAAAATCCCTAAATAGATCAAATTGTTTATCAGTTAGTTTCAGTTCATTCAAAATCAATTATTCCAGAATAAGTACAAAAAAATTATTGTTTATTTTTAGCAAGAACCATCTTAATACGTTCAAGAACTTTTTTTCTATCTAAAGGTTTTGTAATATAGTTTTTAGCACCTGCTAGAAGAGCTTTTTTAACCATATCCTCTTTACCTAAAGCACTAACCATAACTACTTTTGCATTTTTATCATATTCAATTATTTTTGTTAAAGCTGTAATACCATCCATTTTTGGCATTGTAATATCCATAGTTACTAAGTCTGGCTTGTATTCTTTATACATAAGTACGCCTTCCTCTCCGTTTTCTGCTGTACCAACTACATTGTACTGCTCAGATACAAAAATTTGCTGCAGCTGTTTAACAACGAATGCAGAGTCATCTACTATTAGAACTTTGAATGGCTTTCCAAATTCATTTATACCATCAGCTTCTTTTGTATTAATGTCAGACATATTTATTTACTCCTTTTCTGATTCTACGGCAACCAATATATTAAAATCGCCAATAGAGGTATCTAATTTTATATGAAGAAATTCCGATTCGCTTATCGAAACTTCTAAATTCTTGCTTCTCATTATAACAGGCGGCGATATATCAACGTTATACCCGTCTTTTTCTAATTTTGTTACAGCAAGTCCTGCTATTAAATTAACAAGCTCCTGTACTGTGGATAATGATAATTTATCAATATCTTTTACTTCGCTGTCATTCATTATAGAAACTATTTTTTTAGCTGTTTCTATTTCCATATCTATTATAAAATGACCTACTATATCTTCTGATAATGCTACTATTGCTATAATGCCTGAAGCATTAACAAAATCTCCTTTTAAGGTTATATCGCTAGTTTTGATGCCATTTTTCAGATAATTCTGAAGTATTTCATTAGAAGCATCTGTAAATGGTCTGATATAGTCAAGTCTCATTTTTTAATACTCTTTTTTAAACTATAATTACTTGTATATATTTTAACAATTTATGACTTTTTTTGCAAGTAATAGTTATAAATATAGTATTAAAATAATTCTTGCGTTAAGTATCGAAAAAAAAAGAATTTGCTTGAAAACAATATTTTTATTATTGCAAAATAATTAATTTAGATGCAATAATATATAATTATAGTATATACCTAAAAAAATACAGTTTGTCAAAAAATAAATTTTTTAAATTTTGATATTTGTCTTTGCCGCTAAAAGCACACAGTCGTGCCACATACGAAGTACGCCTCACTCTGTGTGCCGTAGGCAGGCGAGAAGCAGGCACAGCCCGCACGCTCTGCGTACTGACAAAGTCCATCGAAAAGCTATATTTTAGTATAAATTTAATAATTTATTCTACATATAAAACATAATTAGTACTATTTAGCATTATTGTTACACTTGCACTTTCGCGAAGCGTATCTGAGCTTGTCGAGGATATTAAGCAACTTTTTGCGGCGGGAAAAAGTTGAATAAAAAAATTGACAAACTTAAGAATTTTTAGTATATACCTAAACAAATATAGTTTGTCAAAAATGAAGTTATATTTTGTTTTTAATATATGGGGCTTTGCCCCACACCCCAGTTCTTTTATTGGTATATTTGCCCCACACCCCAGTTCTTTTATTGGTATAAAAGAACCAAAAGAACTGCATTTTTGTCCTAAATTTCGGGTATTACCATACATTTAATACGTATCTTTAAAATATAAAGTTCTAATACTTGCACTTTTTGCAACTTTTTGCGGCGGGAAAAAGTTGAATAAAAAAATTGACAAACTTAAGAATTTTTAGTATATACCTAAACAAATACAGTTTGTCAAAAAATAAATTTTTTAAATTTTGATATTTGCGGGGCTT
>NZ_CASEGO010000051.1 GCF_949287625.1 uncultured Brachyspira sp.
CTGTGCATAATTTTTTTATATTATTATTATTTAAATTAAAATAAATTTTATAATATTTTTAATTTTTTTATTATTTTAATCAAATTTTCAATAAATATTATTATCAAATAAAATAAAAAATTATACAACATAACAAAACCATAAATTATATATATAATAATTAACTTGACAATAGTATTATATTAAATTATAATTTATTAAAGTAAAATTATTTAAAATTAAAAGAGGTTTTATTATCTATGTCAAAAGAATCGTATAAAGACAGAATGGAAAAAGCTATTTCAAGTTTGCAAAATGATCTAAAAGGTATAAGAACAGGAAGAGCTAATGCTTCTATATTAGACGGAGTTAAAGTAGAGGCTTATGGAAGCAATATGCCGTTAAAACAGGTTGGAAATGTTTCTACTCCAGATTCAAGAACTATTATGATACAGCCATTCGATAAAGGATTGGTTAGCGACATAGAAAAAGCTATATTGAAAGCTGATTTAGGTTTTAATCCTTTCAATGATGGCGGTAATATAAGAATAGTTGTTCCTGAACTTACAAAAGAAAGAAGAGAAGAATTAAAAAAAGGTGTAAGACATAGAGGCGAAGAAGCTAAAATTGCTGTACGAAATATAAGAAGAGATGAAAATGATAAAATAAAAAAAGAATTAAAAGACAAAACAATCACTGAAGATGAATCAAAATCTCAGGAGAAAAAAATACAAAATGAAACAGATGCCTACATCAAAAAAATAGATGAAATGATTAATACCAAAGAAAAAGAATTAGATACTATATGATTGAACAGAATACCCCAATACATGTAGCTATAATTATGGACGGCAATGGAAGATGGGCTAAAGCTCATAATAAAAGCAGAAGTTACGGACATAGAGCTGGAAGTGAAAACGTAATTAATATAGTAGAAGCCTCTGGAGAGCTTAATATAAAATACTTAACTTTATATGCTTTCTCCACCGAAAATTGGAAAAGACCTGAAGAAGAAAAAAAAGCTCTTTTTCAATTATTAAAAGAATTCTATAAAAAAGAAATAAAAAGACTGATTTCTAATAATATACTGGTAAAACATATAGGAGATATTTCTGCTTTTCCCAAAGATACTATAAAAACTATAGAAGAAACAGAAAAAGAAACATTGGAAAAATGTAAAAATCCGATATTAACTGTAGTATTAGCTTTAAATTATGGTTTTAGAGATGAACTGAAAAATGCTGTAAAAAATATATGCTATGATGCTAAAAATAATAAAATAGATATAGAAAATATTGATGAAAACTTTATTCAAAATTATCTATATACAAAAGATATGCCGGACCCAGATCTTATTATAAGAACGTCTGGAGAGGCTAGACTCAGCAATTTTCTTATGTATCAAGCCTCATACAGTGAGTTATATTTTACTGATGTATTATGGCCTGATTTCTCTAAAGAAGATTTTAAAAAAGCTATAGAAGAATATTCAAACAGAAATAGAAGATACGGAGGCCTATAATTTTATTATGAAGAAAAGACTAATATCCGTAGCAGTTACATTGCCGCTCTTTACTATAATATTGCTTTATGATAAAGTTATTTCTCTGTTTCATTTGTTAATATTATCAATATCAATTTTTAGTGCCTCTGAAATATTTTATATGGCTAAAGTTCATAGACAAAAAAACTTAAGAACTGTTGTTGCCACTATGATAGCTATGGTATTAGGTTATATCATAACTATTTGCGGTGTTAATATATTCAAAGGCGATTTTTCAGCACTTTATAAAATAATAGAAACAAAAAATCCTTCTATGGATCTATCATTAGTTATGGTTTTTGCCTTAATAGCGGCACTATTTATCATAAATATATTTAAAGTTAATGTTTCAACTTTTGAAGAAAAAGGAAGAGCAATATTAACAGCCGTTTTCTGTTTTATATATGTAGGTTTGGGTGTGTGGCATATATCTCTTATGCGTTTTATGCCAAGCGGTAAATATTATATAGTTTTTATATTATTATGTGCTTGGCTAAGTGATACTGGCGGATATGTAATAGGAAGAAAACTAGGAAAGCATAAACTTTCCAATAGTGCCTCTCCAAATAAAAGCTATGAGGGATTGGTTGGAATGTTTATATTTACAATACCTATAGGAATTTTATACTATTATCTATATTCTAAGGGATATTTGTCTCCAATACTTGGAAAAAATATACCAAACTTTACATTGCTGCAAATAATGCTATTAACTTCAATATTTACTGTAACTGGATTTCTTGGAGATATGGGTGAAAGTCTCATAAAAAGAATGTATGATACCAAAGATTCAAGTAAATTATTTCCAGGTCATGGGGGAGTATTTGATATATTTGACAGCGTTATACTAACAGCCCCTATTTCGTATTATATATTTCTTATATTACAATAAATTTGTAAAAAATACATATTATTAACCTTTTTTAAATCAATAAAATTGCTTTTTACAATATAAGTAGTATAATAAATTTACTTATATTACTAAGGAGTTATCATATGAAACATTATTTAAATCTGTTTCTAATCACTTTATTTTCTATAGTTCTTTTTTCATGTAATGGTGCAGAAAAAAAACAGGCTGAAATAGTAAAGCTGCCTGCCATAGATGAAAATACTGAAACAGAACTTATTGTATGGGGTTGGAATGTAGCTGCCAAAGCATTAGAAGAAACGGCAAAAACATTCAATGAAAAATATCCTAAAATAAAAATCACTGTACAGGAATTCGGCGGAGCAGGACAATTATATGAAAAAGCAGGAGTTGTATTATCTTCAGGACAAGGTGTTCCAGATATTATGCAGCTTGAAAGTGATTATGTTCAAACTTATGCAGAAACTTATCCTCAATATTTTTTAGATTTAAAATCATTAGCTCCAAAAGATATTGATATAAAAGTTGACCCTTCTAAAGTATCTACAAGCTATGACACAGAAGGAAAATTAGTAGCTATAGCTTGGGATTCTGGTCCTGTAGTAGTATTTTATAGAGCAGATTTATTTAAAGAAGCTGGAATTGATCCTAACAGCATAACTACTTATGATGAATATATAGCTGCTGGAAAAAAATTCCAAGAAAAATTTCCTAATATGAAATTCCTAGGAAATATGTTCATTCAAGATGACGGAGTATGGAGAAATTTGATGGTTCAAAATAATACATACTACTTAAATAGAAACGGAGAGGTTACTATATCTTCCCCAGCTGCTATAGAAAGCACAAAAGTATTAAGAAGTTTCTTAGATGAAGGTATAATGGCTAATACTGTTAATTGGGACGGTTCTATTAGAGCTAATAAAAGCGGAGAAGTAGCTACTTATATATCTGGAGCTTGGTGGGCTGGTACTATAAAAGACCAAATGCCAGAAATGAAAGGAAAATGGGGTATTATGCCTATGCCTGCTTATTCTAAAGGAGGAGTTAGAGCCTCTTCTCATGGCGGTTCTACTTTAACAATTACAGCTTCAGATCCTATAAAACAGGCTGCTGCTTGGGCTTTTATAGAACATTCTTTATTAAATGTAGACAATCAATTACTTATGTATAAAAATTACGGCTTGTTCCCATCATATTTGCCTGTTTATGATGATGCTAGATTCCAAGAGGCTGATGAATATTTCGGAGAAGGATTTAACCAAATGTTAGGTGATATAACTAAACAGATACCTGCTGCTATTTATACTTCATCTGATTACTCTGAAATTCGTAATATATGCGTTGCTGCCTATGAAGCCATTTTAAATAATAATGCTGATATACAAAAAACTTTAGATGATGCTGCTGTGCAAATAAGCGGTGCTACTGGAAGAAAAATAGCAAAATAATAATATAAAATATTAATATTTATAAAAAACACTTATAATATTTAATATTTATTAATAGGAGTTTATTATGATAAAAAAATTATTTATTATGATTTTTATTGCTTCTATATTATTAATATCCTGCAATAATAAAAATCAGACTTCCACAAAAACCGTTACAGAACTTCCAGTCATAGACGAAAATACAGAAACTGAGATAACTGTATGGGCTTGGAATGTTGCTGCTAAAGCATTAATGGAAACTGCAAAAATATTTAATGAAAAATACCCTAAAATAAAAGTTAATGTTCAAGAATTTGGATTAGCTCAAAATGTATATGAAAGATATGGAGTAATATTATCTTCAGGCAATGGTGTTCCAGATATTATACAAATAGAAAGTGATTACATACAAACATATGCCGAAAGCTATCCTCAGTATTTTTTTGATATGAAAGATTATATTGATATTGAAGGTGTAGTAGATCCTTCTAAAATTGCTTCAAGCTATGATAGTACTGGAAAATTGGTATCTATACCTTGGGACTCTGGTCCTGTAGTAATGTTTTATAGAATAGATATGTTTGAGGAAGCAGGAATAGACCCTAACTCTATCATTACTTTTGATGACTATATTAAAGCAGGAAAAAAATTGCAGGAAAAATTTCCTAATGTATATATGACAGGACTTCCTTTTACTCAAGATGAAAATTTATATAGAGCGTTATTAATAGCTAATAAATCATATTATTTAAATGCTAAAGGCGAAATAACAGTATCATCAGCAAAAGCAGCAGAAACTCTTACAATGATAAAGACACTTATTGATGAGGGAATAGCCAAAAATGTTGTTAACTGGGACGGTTCTATAGTGGCCAATAAAAATGGAGAAGTTGCTTCATATATGATTGGAGGCTGGTGGGGAGGCACCATAAAAGATCAAATGCCTGAAATGAAAGGAAAATGGGGAATTATGCCTATACCTGCTCTTAATAATGATGCCGTAAGAGCTTCATCATCAGGCGGTGCTGGATTATCAATAACAGCTACCGATCCAATTAAACAAGCTGCAGCTTTAGAATTCATAAAAGAAAGTTTAATGGATGTAGACAATCAGATTATGATGTACGAACAATTTAGTTTATTCCCTTCATATCTGCCCGCTTATGATGACCCTAGATTCTTAAAATCTGATGAATATTTTGGAGATAATTTTAATAAAATATTAGCAGATGTGACAAAACAAATCCCTAATGTTATATATAATTCTGATGATTTTGCTGAAATTAGAAATACAGTTGTAAGTACTTATGAAGATGTCATAAACAATAATAAGGATATAACATCAGCATTAGAAGAAGCAGCAAATCAAATAAGCGGTGCTACTGGAAGAAAAATAGCAAAATAATAATATTATAATTAAATAATATAAGCGTTCTGTCTAATAATGCAGGACGCTTTTTTATTTATAGCATTATAAAAAACATACCAGATTAATATGGAAATTTAATTGCTTGAGTTATTATAAAAGAGTAATATAATAATCTTATATATAATTAATAGTCTATTTTTTAGAAGTTAAATCTTAATGAAAATATATCTTTTCATAAAAAATAATATGATATCGCTCTATTTTCAAATTGATTTTTCTATTAAATATTACTATAATATAAGATATAATAAATTATAGGAGTACTTTATGATTAAGAACTACTTTTATCGTCTATTAATGGTATCGATTACAGTAATTATGCTCTCCTGCTCTGGAAATAATGCAGCAGAACAAACTGAAGTGAACTTACCAATAATAGATCCAGATACTGAGACCGAACTTACAGTTTGGGGCTGGAATGTAGCTGCTAAAGCATTAATGGAAACAGCAAAAACATTTAATGAAAAATACCCTAAAATAAAAATTAATGTTCAGGAATTTGGCGGTCCGCCTCAATTATATGAAAAAGCAGGTGTTGTATTATCTTCAGGTCAGGGAATACCAGATATAATGCAGATAGAAAGCGATTTCATTCAAACTTATTCTGAAACCTACCCTCAAAGATTTTTAGATTTAAAAACTTTAGTTCCTACAAATTTTAACTCTATTGTAGACCCATCAAAAGTTCCTACAAGTTATGATACTGAAGGAAAACTAACTTCTATACCTTGGGATTCAGGTCCTGTAGTAATATATTATAGAGAAGATTTATTCAAAGAAGCGGGAATAGATCCTAACACCATTGAAACTTATGATGATTTAATTGCAGCTGGAAAAGACTTGCAGGCAAAACTACCTAATGTAAAATTAACTGGTTTCAGCTTTACTCAAGATGACGGTGTATGGAGAACTTTAATGGTTCAAAATAATATATACTATCTTGATACAAACGGAAATATTACTCTATCATCCCCAAGAGCTGTAGAAAGTATGCAGCTTGTAAAAAGATTAATATATGAAGGACTAGTATTAAACACAGTAAACTGGGATACTGGAATAAGAGCACATAAAAACGGAGAAATAGCTATGAGCTTTAACGGCGGCTGGTGGGGCGGCACTATGAAAGATCAAATGCCTGAAATGTCTGGTAAATGGAGAGCTATGGAAATACCTGCTTATACTCAAGGCGGAGTAAGAGCCTCTTCTTTAGGCGGTTCTACTCTTACTATAACTGCTACAGACCCTATTAAACAGGCTGCTGCTTAGGCTTTTATAGAACATTCTCTTCTTAATACTGACAGTCAGCTTTTAATGTATGAAAAATACGGACTTTTCCCTTCTTATCTTCCTGCTTATGAAGATGAAAGATTCTTACAGCCTGATCCTTATTTCGGAAATCAAAACTATAATGAACTGTTAGGTAAAGTTACTAAAAATATACCTCCTGCTTTATACAATTCTGATGATTATTATGATTTAAGAAATGTAGCAGTAAGTGCATATGAGGAGATTATAAATAATAATTCTGATATACAGGAAACTTTGGATGCAGCTGCTCAGCAGGCAAACAGTATAACTGGAAGAAAAATAATAAAATAATAATTTTTATTACTAGTAACAAAATAGAATTAAAAATTTAATAATTTTATTAAAAATTATATTTATACGGTATTAAAAAATCATTTAATACCATATAATCTTATAAAATAAAAAATAATAAGGAGGGCGGCAGATGCAATTAAAGAAAAATATTACCCCATGGCTCTTTATTGCTCCAGCTTTAATATTTATAGTTTTATTCAGCATATATCCGCTTATAGAAACTATATTCCTAAGCTTTATGACTCAAACCAGAGGTCATTTAGTATTTAACGGCATTAATAATTTCAAAAGATTATTTTCAGATCAATACTTTTACGTATCTTTAAAAAACTCTTTAATATATTTAATTATACAAGTTCCTATAATGACATTATTAGCTATAGTTCTTTCTATAGCACTTCATAGAGGAATTACAAAATTAAAAGGATTATACAGAACAGTATTTTTTATACCATTTATTGTAGAATCTGTAGCATACAGTTTAATATTTGTAATACTATTTCAGGAAAGAGGAGTAATAAATTATTTATTATCTTTATTTAATTTACAGCCAGTTATGTGGCTTACTCAGACTTGGCCTGCTAGAATAGTAATAATGCTTATAATGACTTGGAGATGGACTGGATATAATATGATTATAATATTGGCTGGACTTCAGGGAATACCAGAAGATTATTATGAAGCTGCTACTATTGACGGAGCTAATGCTTGGCAGCAGTTTGTTCATATTACAATTCCAATGCTTAAGCCTGTTATATTATTCTCTACCATACTATCAACTATAGGTACTCTAAACCTATTTACAGAGCCTTACCTTCTAACAAACGGAGGACCTAATAATTCAACTATAAGTTTGGGATTATACATATACAGACAGGCATTCCAATCTATTAACTTAACTTATGCTGCTACAATATCAGTGGCTATACTTGTAATAGTAGGATTTCTTTCTAGGCTTCAATTGAAATTTGGAGGGGATAAAAAATGACAAGAGCAAAACAGCAAAAAATAACTAGAATAATATTATATATTGTTCTTACAATAGGTATGATAGCATGTGTTTACCCGCTATTTTTTATGTTAATAGCTTCTACAAGAGTATCAGGCGATATATTTTTATTTCCGCCTCCTATGACTTTTGGAGACAATTTTTTTGAAAACTTAAAAAATTTGCAGGAGAGAATACCTATATGGTATGCATTATTTAATTCATTTAAAATTGCTGTTATATATACTATTATTAATTTATTAGTATGTTCAATGGCAGCATACTCTATTTCTAAATTTAATTATAAAGGAAGAAATATAGTATTTGTAATTATAATGCTTACAATGATGCTTCCTGCTCATGCTAAATTAGTTCCTTTATACAGAATGATGACTGCTTTAAATATACAAGATACTCATTTAGCAATAATACTTCCAGATATAGCAGGAGCTTTCGGTATATTTTTAATGAGGCAGAACTTCCATTCTGTTCCTGATACTCTGATAGAGGCTGCTAGAATAGACGGTGCTAATGAATGGACTATATTTATAAAAATAGTTATGCCTTTAATGATACCTGCTTTAACTGCTTTGGGAATATACATGTTCGTTGCTGAATGGACTAACTTTACTTGGCCTTTAATTATATTAAATACTCCTGAAAAATTTACATTGCCTGTAGCATTGGCTCAGTTGAAAGCCGATACTAGAATAGACTACGGACAAATTATGGTTGGTGCTATATTTGCTGTTGTTCCTATAATGGCAGTATTTTTAGCATTACAAAAATACTTTATATCAGGATTAACTGGAGGAGCTGTTAAAGAATAATAAAGAATAATATTTATTGTTATAATAGAATAAAACTTATTCCTACAAACTATTAAAAATATTGAAATAAAATTATTGAACAATAAAAAATAAAGGGGCTAATTTAATAATTAAGCCCCTTTTTTAATTTTTAATCAAATAATATTATGCACTATAAACTATATCGCCGTCAATTATAGTTTTTAGTACCTTTATATTTTTTATATCTTTCACATCAGTTTCAAATATATCTCTATCTAAAACTATAAAATCAGCTAATTTATCCTCTTCAATGCTTCCTTTAATATTATCTTCAGAAGACATATAAGCACTTCCCATAGTATACAAATAAACTGCATCTTTTACTGTAAGTTTTTCCTGAGGCATCCAGCCGCCTTCAGGCCAGCCGTTCAAATCCTCTCTATTAACAGCACAGTGTATACCTTCCATAACACTAATACCATCAACAGGACCAGCAGAACCAAATCCTATCTTAACTCCCATATCCATAGCTGTTTTATAAGCATAGCTAGTAGAAGCCTTCTCATGTCCTACCCTATCCTCTACAATATGCATATCATAGTGAAGGAATATAGGCTGATAATATATACCTACATTTAACTGCTTCATTCTTTCAAATAATTCTTTATCTGTTATCTGACAATGAACTAAACCATTTCTTCTATATTTAAAATCTTTAGTATCTTTTATTTTTTCTATTGAGTTTAATGCCATGTCAATAGCACCGTCTCCAGTAGCCTGTATAGCCAAAGAATAATCCAAACTATTAGCATACCCTACTAATTCATCAAGCTCTTCCTGCTTATACTGAGTAACACCTTTAAAACCTTTAGCATCATTATAGTCATCTCTTAAAAGTGCTGTTCTTGAACCTATACCTCCGTCTATAATAACTTTTATGCGTGCTACTTTAAATCTTTCATCGTTAATATATTGATAATAATAATACTCTCTGAAATCATCTATATCTTTTTTATTGATAAACTGTGCCTGTTCACATACTCTTATTTTAAGTTTTTTCTCTCTGTTAAGTTTCTGATATGCATCTATTATTTTTCTATAGTCAAAGTCTGGCAAACTTCTCAAGTCATCTGTCTGTACAGAAGTAATACCCATTTTGAAAAATTGCTTCTGAGTATCTAATATTATTGATTTTAAAGTATCTATTTCCAATGATTTAATTTTTGATAAAATTAATATCATATCTTTAGAACTTATAAGTCCGTTTTCAAAATCGATACTGTCAGATTTCATTTTTTCAGTAACACCGCATAATTCAAGAGCTTTGCTATTTGCAACTATCATCTCACCGCATATTCTTCTAAAAGCTACTGGATATTCACTAGATATTTGATCCAAATCATTTTTATTAAGCATTCTTTTCTCTTCAAAATAATCCTGATTCCAGCCCCAGCCTATAATCCAGCCTTCATATTTTTCAGCGTTTTTGGCTAATTCAATAACCTCTCTTATAGACTCACATTTACTCAAATTAAGCATAGTATTAAAACGGGCAAAACCTACAAAATTAACACAGCTGTCATTAAATCCCGGTATAACAGTTCTGCCTTCCAAATCAATAATCTCTTCAGCATCTGCATATTTTTTTAACACCTCTTCATTAGTTCCTGCAAATGCTATTCTGCCGTTTTCAACAGCTAAAGCTTCATAAATACTGTCGTTTTTATCCATAGAGTAAATCTTAGCATTTTTAAAAATTCTCATAATTTGACTATCTCCTACATTTTATTTTACTTACAACATAGCCTTTATACTGTCTATCTCTTCATTGACCAAAAGCCATTCGTTTTCAGTTTCTTCTATTAATCTTTTTACTTCCAATAAACGCTTACTCTTCTCATCATCATAACTTGAAGAAGTCTCAAAAAACTTTAATATATCCGCCTCTTCTTTCTTATAATCCTCAATTTGTTTTTCATGCTTTTTCAGAATAGATTCGCATTTTGAAAGTTTATTTCTAATTTTTTTTCTCTCTTCATAATTGCTATTATTTTTTTCTTCAGTATTATTACTATTTTCTTTAATGCTGTTTTTTTCCTGATATTCTAATTCCTTTTCTTCCTCTTCCAATGCTTCAATTCTCACCCTATAAACATAAGCCTCATAATCCCCAGAATAAAGCGAAAGTTTTTTATCCTTAACTTCTATTATGGTATCAGCAAGCATACTGGCAAAAGTTCTGTCATGCGAAGTAAAAAATATTGTTCCGCCGTAATCTCTTAAAGAGGATGCAAGTGCCTCAACAGTTTCAAAATCCAAATGGTTAGTAGGTTCGTCCAAAATAAGAACATCAGCACATTGTGTAATGGCAGCAAGAAGTGAAAGCCTAGCCATCTCGCCTCCGCTTAAAACCTTTACATCTTTATTAACATCTTCGCCTGAAAATAAAAAACTTCCTAAAAGTGTTAAAAGTTCTTGAGTTAATAGTCCCTGCTTGGCATTCTTTTTTAAATATGACAAAACTGTATCATTTGAGGTTACATTTTTATAAGTATCTTCTCCGAAATATGCTATCTTTATACCGTATGAATAATTATAACTTCCAGATACGGGCTCAAGTCTTCCAGCTATAGTTCTTAAAAAAGTAGTTTTACCCTCTCCGTTTTGACCTAAAACAGCAACTCTGCTTCCTCTTGCTATTTCTATACGTCCGCTTTCAGCAACTATTTTCTCACCGTATCCAACAGCCAAATCATCGGAAATAAGAGCAAAACCTTTTTTCTCTGGAACTTCTGGAAGTTTTATCCTAACATTTTTTGCTGGATGTGTAATTTCTATAGTTTTTAATTTTTCTATCTGCTTTATACGCGATTGTACAGCTTTTGCCTTTGTAGCTTTATACCTAAATCTTTCAACAAATCTCTCTAAATGTGCTTTTCTCTCTTCTACATTTTTATTATACTTTTTTATTGTATACTCTTTTTCCTCTTTATATTCAAAATAATCTTCTATATTACCTGGGAAATAAGTTATTTTGCCGTTTTCCATTTCTATAGTTTTTTCGCATGTGGTTTTTAAAAACTCTCTATCATGCGAAACTATTAAAAATCCGCCGTTATAATCCATTAAAAAATTTTCTAAATCTATCAATGTATTTAAATCCAAGAAGTTTGAAGGTTCATCGAGTATTAAAAAATTAGGCTCATAAAGCATCATCTCAGCAAGTTTTACACGCATTCTATAACCGCTTGATAAACTTCCTAAATTATAATTAATCTTTATATGATCTATCCCGAATCTACTCGCTATTTTAGAGCATTTCCAAGATTCTTTTGATGTTACTCTTGTAAGATAATCTATTACTTTTTCACTCTCATCAAAATCACCCTGCTGACGCAAATAACCTATTCTCACATCATCAGAAAATATTATCTCTCCGTCATCAGGCTCTTCAAGCCCCATAAGAATTTTTAAAAGAGTAGTCTTTCCTGCTCCGTTTCGTCCTATCATGCCTATTTTTGATTTTTCTTCTATAAGCAAATTAACATTATCAAGCAGAACTTTGTGAACAAATCTCTTGGATATATTTACTATGTTTATAATACTTCTAGCCATTTCTTTTTTTACTTAAAAAATTTTATATTTTAAAAAATGATTTTATAATAATTTTAAAAAATATTCAAATACAAAAATAAAAATAATTCTATTAAATTATAGTATTATTCTTTTGTAATATTATCTAGTTTATAAACTAAACTCTTAAAATATTTTCCCCTTTCCTCATAATTTTTAAACATATCAAAACTAGCACATCCTGGGGAAAGTAAAACAGTATCACCATTTATAGATATTGCAGAAGCATAATTAAAAGCGTCTGTAAAATCTTTTATAATAATCTTATTCTCAAAATGTATCATATCATCAAGAGCTTCAGCAGCCTCTCCAATAAGTATCAATTTTTTTACTCTGCTTTCTATAAGATTATTTAAAGAAGTAAAATCTATATTTTTATTACGTCCGCCCATTATGAGTATAATATCCTTATCAAAAGATTTCAAAGCACTCATAACAGCATTCATCGATGTAGCTTTAGAATCATTAATGTATTTAACTCCGTTTATCTCAGCAACCAACTCTACCCTATGTTCTATACCCTTAAAATTATTAACAACATGCTCAATATGCTCTGCTGGTATATTATCTTTCAAACATACTAAAACTGCCGCAAGTATATTAGCAACATTATGTTTACCTAGTATTTTTCTTTCTTTTATAGAAAATAATTTTTCATTCTCATAATATATATACTCATCTTCTTCATTATAATAAATAGTTGCAAATTTGCTTTTTAATGAAAAAGTTAAAAGCTTCATTTTGCAGTTATTATTAAGTTCATTATACCAAATATTAGTATAAATATTATCATAATTAAGTATGAGAAAATCATTTTTATTTTGATTGATACTTATATTTTTTTTGGCATTGAAATATTCTTCTATATCTTTATATCTGTCAAGATGATCTTCTGCAATATTCAGTACTGCTGCTATATGAGCATGAAATTTCTCAACTGTTTCTAATTGAAAACTTGAAAGCTCTAATACAATATCTTCATCTGGCTCTATAGTTTCAACCTCTTTAGAAAAAGTATTTCCTACATTGCCTACAAGTCTTGCCTTTTTGTATGAACTTATTATTTTATGAATAAGTGTAACTGTAGTAGTTTTTCCGTCTGTACCTGTTACTGCTATATAATTTCTATTAGGCAAAAGATTATAAGCAAACTCTATCTCTCCTATTATTTTTATGCCTCTTCTTTTAGCTTCTTTTACTATCTCTATAGTATGCGGAATACCCGGAGAAATTATTATAAGAGTTATACCATCTAAAATAGATATTTCCTGATTTCCAAAAAAGAGTTTGGCATTTTTATCTTTTAATGCCTCTATACTATCCTGAAGCTGTTCTTCTGTTTTGCTGTCGCTTAGAGCATATTTTATATTGATATTTAAACTTGTATTAATATCATATAAAATATTTGCTATACTTACACCGCTTCTTACAGCGGCACCCAATATCAAAATATTTTGTTTTTTTAAGACTTTTATATATGTTTTATTCAAATCGAGAATCATTTTAACACACCAAATAATTATTTTTTATAGAGACTAATTATAACAAAATAATAATAAATTTAAATGCCTTATTCTTCATTAGATAAAAATTAATTATTACATAATAATAAAACTATATATTAATTTCTTTTATAGTATCATTCTCAATATAATATATAATACCAAACATATCACTAAAAAAGCAATTATTATTATTGATAACTGCGATATTTTTTAAAGTACTATTTTTAATATTATAGCTATTAACATTTATACAATATTCATTAAAATCCAAAGCTATTAAATTATCTTTATAAAAATATAACTTACCATGCACTTCATTATTTTCATCTAAACTAAATAAATTAATATTAACAGATTTATAACTTTCTAAATATCTATACTTATCACTATTATCTATTTTTATATCATCTATATTATAAAACATTAATTGATTATAAACAAAATCTTCATCATTAAAATTAGTATTATCACAAGCCAAAACAAATCTTTTATTATCTATAAAAGTTAAAGGTCTATCCCAATTATAACCGCTTATATATTTATTAACAACATCTGTTTGGCATTTCTCATATTCCCTTAAAAACTCTTCAATATTAAAATATCTTATACAGTCAATAGGATTCCATACCCAGCCGTTAGAAAGAAAATGTTTATAATCTTTTGATACTAATAAATTGCTGTGAAAATAATCTATACCAAACTCTTTTTCATCTCTGTTAATATCTGTTATCATCTCTTTAGTTTTTAAATTCATTATATTAAGAGTATTCCATTTAGTTTGAGTTATAAGATGTATTTCATTATCAATAATACAAAATTCATTTGAATAGCTTGAATATTTAGAATAGTAATCCTCTCTCTGTAAATTAATAATATCCAATGTTTCTATATTTACAACAGCAGAGTTTAATCCTTTCTCCTCAGTTATACATATATAAGGATACATTAATTTTAAAACTGTAACTTCTTTTTTTAAATCTATATTCTCTATTTTTTTTAACTCTTTATAAGAATTATCTTTTTTATTATATTTGATTAATTTAGCATCGTCAGTAAATAAGAAATATTCTTCTAAGTTTTTATCATTTAAAACAGCATTTTCTATCATAATGTTTATTATAAAATAAAAACGAAAAATATCAATAATAGTCTATATACCCCGCCCACCCGCCCCAAATTTTTATTATTAGACTAGAATTTCTATTTATAAGCCTCTATATGTATAGTAGGTTCTATATTTAATTTTTTTCTTATTTCATTTTCAAATACACTTACATTATTATGAGCTTCAAAAACTGTCATGTCTTTTGGGAAACGCATATGAAAAGTTATTTCACTATGATCTCCGTAAGTATGTATATGAAAGTGATGCAAATTAGCAGCGTCATCATTTATATTAAGTTCTTTAGCTATATCATTGATACTTTTAATAATCTCTTCTGAAGGATACTCGCCTATCAAAGGTTTTATACTAGATTTAATAACATCAAAAGCAGCATAAAATATTACAAGAGAAACTAATATGCTTAATACACCGTCTATCCACCAGAAACTTTTTCCAAACAAAATACCTACTAATATAATTATAGAAGTAACACTATCGCTTCTATGATGCCAAGCGTCTGCATATAATGATTTAGCTCCAGACTTTCTATATCCCCATAAAGAATACTGAGCTAAAAGTTCTTTGACCAAAATAGAAACAACCATAGCTACTATTGCCATCGTAGTAAATGAGGCTGTTTTTTTATTCATAATATTTTTTATAGCCTCAGAGAAAAAGCTATAACCAATAAATACAAGCATAATACCCACTATAAAACTAGTTATAAGTTCTATTCTTCCATGTCCGAATGGATGTTCTTTATCTGGAGGTCTTTTAGAAAATACACCTCCTATTATAACTATAACACTGCTTATACAATCGCTCAATGAATGCCAAGCGTCCGCCATAATGGATAAAGAACCTGTTAAAAGTCCTACTATATACTTAAAAGCAAATAACAATATGTTTATGATAACAGATACCACACCCTCTATTATCATATATTTTGATTTTTTTTCATTACTAACATGATTCATTTTATGACCCCAAATTTAATTTTTTAATCTTTTTAGGATAAAGAATTTAATATAAAATGTCAATTATATAAATATAAATTGTTGTTTACAGATTAGAATGTTTTAACTTTATATAAAAATATTATAACTTATATATGATAAATCAAAATAAAATTAAGAACTTGATAAAAGTTATTTTTTTTGTTAATATACTTTTATATGATTTAGATAATTAAAAATTAATAAAAATATATGCAAAAAAGGAGAACAAATAATATGTCAAATATAGCATTTTTATTTCCAGGTCAAGGTTCGCAGTGTGCAGGTATGGGAAAATCTTTGTATGATAATGTTGCTGAATCTAAAGCAATATTCGATAAGGCTGCAAATATATTAGATGATGTAGATATTAAATCATTATGTTTTGAAGGTACAGAAGATGACCTTAAAAAAACAGAAAATACTCAGCCTGCTTTGGTTACAGTAGGTATTGCTGTTTATGAAGCATTAAAAGCAAAAGGAGTTAAAGGTAATTTATTTGCAGGTCATAGCTTGGGAGAAATTACTGCTCTTTCTGCTGCGGGTTATATATCATTTGAAGATGCTGTAAAAATAGCAAGAACAAGAGGTCTTCTAATGGCTAAAGCTGGTGCTGATGCTCCTTACGGAATGGCTGCAGTACTTGGATTAAATTATGATGATGTTGCTAAATGTATGCCTGAAAATAAAGAGGTTGTTGCGGCTAATTATAATTTAAAAGATCAAATAGTTATATCTGGTTTATTAAGTGCAATTGAAGCAGTTACTCCTAAACTTCAGGAGGCTGGTGCTAAAAGAGTATTGCCTTTAAAAGTATCAGGTGCTTTTCACTCTCCATTTATGAAACCTGCTGCTGACAGCTTAAAAGAGTTTTTAGAAAAAATAGAGTTTCATAAAAATGATAATAAAGTTTTATCTAATGTTACTGCTGAAGTTCATAAATTTGATTCTATAAAAGAAAATTTATATAAGCAAATGTTCTCTACTGTTAGATGGTATGAAAGCATGCTTAATATTCAAAAACAAGGTATTACAAAAGTCTTTGAATGCGGACCTGGTAAAGTATTAGTAGGTATGAGCAAAAAAATCACTCCAGATATTGAATCTGTTTGTGTGTTTGATATAGACTCTTTAAATGCTGCTTGTAATTAATTTTAATAATAATATAAAGGCAGGATTTATGATTATTTCCTGCCTTTTGTTTTGCAGAAATTTTTTAAAATAAAAAGGACATATAAGATTAATTATATGCCCTTTTATTTTATACTATATTTAAATTAATATTATTATATTAAAAAATTATAGCTTACCAACCAAATCAATACCAGGTTTTAAAGTTTTAGCACCAGGTTTCCATTTAGCAGGACAAACTTCGCCGCCATGTTCAGCTACATATTGAGCAGCTTGTACTTTACGTAGTAATTCATTAGCATCTCTTCCGATTCCCATGTCATGTACTTCATAAGCTTTGATTTGACCTTCTGGATTCACAATGAAACTTCCGCGGAAATTCTGACCAGCTTCATCTACATATACTTCAAAGAATCTTCCTAATACTCCAGTAGGATCTCCTAACATTGTGTATTTAAGATTTTTAATTGTTTCAGTAGCATCTGCCCAAGCTTTATGTACAAAGTGAGTATCAGCTGATACTGAATATACTTCGCAGTTGATCTTTTTTAAATCTTCATAAACAGTATTTAAATCTGCTAATTCTGTAGGACATACAAATGTAAAGTCAGCAGGATAAAAGAAAAATACACTCCATTTACCTAATACATCTTTTTTTTCAACAGTTTTGAACTCGCCGTTTTGATAGGCTTCTACTTTGAAATCTATTAGTTTTTTATTGATTAAACTCATTTTATAATTCCTTTTACCAATGTTTGTATACTCTAACAATACATTAAATAATAGTTTTTGTCAAGTAAAAAATAATATAAATTGATAAAAATTACTAAAAAAACAAAATTATTTTGGAATATACATAATAATTTTTAAATATATAGACTTTAAATAAAATTGACAAAATAATTCTGCTGTAATAAAATAATAAAACTAAATAAAAAATAGAGAATAAAAATATTATGAAAGACTTTAATAATCAAGAATTAGAAATACTAAAATATATAAACAAATACTTACCTTTTAGAGAAAAGCATATACTTTATACAAGAGAGCTTTCTATAAAAATAGCAGAAAAATATGGGGTTGATACTGATAAGGCTTCTATTGCTGCACTTTGTCATGATTTGGGAAAAAGATATAAAGACGATGATATGCGTAAAATTATACTTGAAAATGATAATATAGAATATCCAAGCTATATAACAGGTGCTTTACTTCATGCAAGAGTTAGTGCTATAATAACAGAAAAAGAATTTAATATAACTGATAAAGAAATTTTAAAAGCTATAGAAAGCCATACAGTAGGACATGGAAATATGAGCATGCTTGAAAAAATAATATATGCTGCTGATTATCTTGAACCTACAAGAAAACTTGAAACAGCTGATAAAATAAGAGAAAAAATTTTTACG
>NZ_CASEGO010000052.1:0-329 GCF_949287625.1 uncultured Brachyspira sp.
AACAGCACTTATCCTATGCCGCCAATAAAAGAGATTATGGAAACCGTTGATAAATTTGAAACAAACTTCACCGTTACAGAGGAGCATATTAAAAAGTCTGGTTATTATCAATTACAAGTGTCTTCAATTCCTCCAGATAAAGCACAAGAATCCGACTGGGTTAATATTATACCTAATAATCAAACAACTTCTTCTATAGGCTGGGAGAGCGGCGGAGCTGATTTATTTACTTTTAATAACAAAATAGTGCGTTTAGTTGATTATGACAGGGAGTTTAAGCTAGACAATCAATATGAAACGGCTTTGAATCTTTCACAGAAATATTATGC
>NZ_CASEGO010000052.1:358-18977 GCF_949287625.1 uncultured Brachyspira sp.
ATAAAGCTATGGCTGATATGTTAAAAATAATTAAAGACAATGGCAGCGATTATTTCCGTCCTGATGAGGCCGTTACGCATTATACTTTTGAGATTAATTGATATAAAATTATGAAATATTTTTAATATGAGTATATACATAAATAAATATAGTTTGTCAAAAAATTATTTTTTTTAATTGAAAATATTGCTGGACTTCACAGTCGTGCCCGTTCTGCGTGCCGACGAAGTCCAGCGAAAGGGTATATTTCAGGCTAAATTTAATAATTTATTCTACATTTAAGACATAATTAGTACTGTTTAGTATTATTTTTAGATTTGCACTTTTTGCAACTTTGACGAAGTCCGCCTGTGGTGTGCGGCGGGAAAAAGTTGAATAAAAAAATTGACAAATTTAAGAATTTTCAGTATATACCTAAACAAATATGATTTGTCAAAAAATAAATTTTTAAATTTTAGTATTTGTGGGGACTAGCCCTACGAAGTACACAGTCGTGCCACACCCCCGCTTCTTTTGGTGACCCAAAGAAGCAAAAGGACTGCATCTTTATATACTAAAATAAGAAATTATACAACATATAAAACATTGTATTTTATGATTTAAGATTGATTTAAGATTAAATAATTTTAAAGTTAATATTGTCAAGTACTTTTGAAACAAGTCTATTGATTTATTATAATTTTTTTATTATAATATAGATATGTACTGAAGGAAATAGGTCAGAATCCTATACTAGCCCGTAGCCGTATTCAGTAGCGAACCCTAGTAAACCATTGTTGCCTATTGAGGTGATGAGAAGGTAGGGTGTAGAAAGCTGTAAGTCGGAATATTTCAATACATAATTTATTTCTATCGAGGAGCATGGAATGGAATTCATAGTAATTTAATATTTAATTAGTTCAAAATATAAATTTGTTCAATTTTATCAATTTAATTTCATATTGTTTCAATTCTGTGAAATTTTATTCATTTTTTAAAAAAATGATATCTTGTTATTGACAATGCTATGCCGTTGTTTTATACTATATGTATAGCAATGGTTTATTGTGCATTTTTTGATAATTTTTCTATTCTAATAATCTAAAATTAATCTTTGTCATATAATCATTGCCTTTTAATTAAAAAAATAACATTAATTTTATTATTTTTTAAGGAGGATTTTTATATGAGTAAAGCAATAGAGTTTGTAGGCACTGCTATGGGAGACACTATAGGGCTTGTTATTGCTAATGTAGACAAAAGTGTTTTGGAAAAGATGAATTTTGAAACAAAATACCGCTCTATAGGTATTATAGGCGGCAGAACAGGTGCAGGTCCTCATATTATGGCTGCTGATGAGGCTGTGAAGGCTACAAACACAGAAATTGTTTCTATACAGTTGGCACGTGATACAAAAGGCGGTGCTGGTCATGGTAACTTGATTATATTCGGTTCTGATGATGTTTCAGATTCAAGACGTGCAGTTGAAGTTGCATTAAAAGATTTAGACAGAACTTTCGGCGATGTTTACGGAAATGAGGCTGGACATATAGAATTACAGTACACTGCAAGAGCTAGTTATGCCTGCAATAAAGCATTTGGTGCCCCAATAGGCAAGGCTTTCGGTATTTGTGTTGGTGCTCCTGCTGCTATAGGTGTAGTAATGGCTGATACTGCTGTTAAATCTGCTAATGTAGAAGTAGTAGGATATGCTTCTCCTGCAAGCGGTACTAGTTTTTCAAACGAAGTTATATTACAGATATGCGGAGATTCTGGTGCTGTTAGACAGGCTGTAATAGCTGCAAGAGAAATAGGCTGTGAATTATTGGGAACTTTAGGCTCTAAACCTAAAAATGACAGACCATCATATATAATTTAATTATTAGGAGAAGTTCATGAAATCTAAAAGATTTGAAATATTAAGAAACAGACCAGTAAATCAGGACGGATTTGTTGGTGAATGGCCTGAGGTAGGTCTTGTAGCTATGGACGGACCTAATGATCCTAAACCTAGCATAAAAATATCAAACGGCAAAATAGTTGAGCTTGATGGTAAAAAAGCTGAAGATTTTGATTTTATAGATACATTTATTGCTAATTATTCTATAAATATTGAAAATGCTGAAAAAGCTATGAGTATTGACTCAAAAAAAATAGCTCTTATGCTATGCGATCCTAATGTACAAAGAAGCGAAATAATCCCTATAACAACATCTATAACTCCTGCTAAAATATCAGAAGTTATGAGCTGTATGAATGTTGTTGAAATGATGATGGCTTTGCAGAAAATGAGAGCAAGAAAAACTCCTTCCAATCAATGCCATGTAACTAATGTAAAAGATAACCCAATACAAATAGCAGCAGATGCGGCAGAAGCAGCTGTCAGAGGTTTTGATGAAGAAGAAACTACAGTAGGTATAGTTCGTTATGCTCCTTTTAATGCTTTAGGCTTATTAGTAGGTGCTCAGGTTGGAAGACCTGGTATACTTACTCAATGTTCATTAGAAGAGGCTACTGAATTGTTATTAGGTATGAGAGGATTAACCTGTTATGCAGAAACAATATCAGTATATGGAACAGAAAGAGTATTTACAGACGGAGATGATACTCCATATTCTAAAGCTTTCCTAGCTTCATCTTATGCATCACGCGGTTTAAAAATGCGTTTTACTTCTGGTACTGGAAGTGAAGTACAGATGGGATATGCAGAAGGTAAATCTATGCTTTATTTAGAGGCTAGATGTGTATTCATTACTAAAGGTGCAGGAGTACAAGGTTTGCAGAATGGTTCTATAAGCTGTATAGGTGTTCCGGGCGGAGTTCCTAGCGGTATCAGAGCAGTTTTGGCTGAAAACCTTATTACAGAATGTTTGGATTTGGAAGTTGCTTCTGGTAATGACCAAACTTTCTCTCACTCAGATATAAGAAGAACAGCAAGAATGCTTATGCAGTTCCTCCCTGGTACTGACTTTATATTCTCTGGTTATAGTTCTACTCCTAACTATGACAATATGTTTGCAGGTTCTAACTTTGATGCTGAAGACTTTGACGATATCAATGTATTACAAAGAGACTTAAAAGTTGACGGCGGACTAAGACCTGTAAAAGAAGAAGAAATAATAGCTGTTAGAAATAAAGCTGCAAGAGCTATGCAGGCTATATTTGCTGATTTGGGCTTCCCAGAAATCACAGATGAAGAAGTAGAAGCTGCAACTTATGCACATGGAAGTAAAGATATGCCGGACAGAAATGTTGTAGAAGATTTAAAAGCAGCACAAAGCATACTTAATAATGGAATAACAGGTTTAGATGTTGTTAAAGCTTTATATAGAAAAGGCTTTGAAGATGTTGCTCAAAGTGTTTTGAATATGCTTAAACAGCGTGTAGCAGGCGATTATTTGCATACTTCAGCTATTATTGATAGAAACGGCTATGTTATTAGTGCTGTTAATGATGTTAATGACTATCATGGTCCTAGTACTGGTTATCAAATAAGTAAAGAACGCTGGGAAGAAATAAAAAATATTCCTAATGCTATAAGCCCAGATTCTATTTAAGGAGTAAGTAATGAATATAGATGAAAAAACTCTCAAATTAATAGTTAGCGAAGTTATAAAAAATATTAATAATCAAAATAATAATACAGGCAGCAGTACTTCTGCAGGTTCTAATCCGAATCCTAATGTAAGTACTAATCATCAGGCTCCGCCTCCTCTTAATTTTAAAGAGCTTGGAAAAGCTGAAGTTGGTAAAAATAAATCTGAAGTAGTAATAGGCTTAGCTCCTTCTTTCGGACTTCATCAAACTGAAACTATAGTTCATATACCTCATTCTCAGGTATTAAGAGAATTAATTGCAGGTATAGAAGAAGAAGGATTAAAAGCACGTATATTGCGTTTCCTGCATACATCAGATGTTTCATTTATAGCCAATGCAGCTGCAAAATACAGCGGTTCTGGAATAGGTATAGGTATACAGTCTAAAGGCACTACAGTTATACACCAAAAAGATTTGCTTCCTTTAAGTAATGTTGAATTATTTCCTCAGGCACCTCTTTTGGATTTGCCTACTTTCAGAGCTATAGGTAAAAATGCTGCTAAATATGCTAAAGGAGAATCTCCAACTCCTGTACCAGTTCGTAATGATCAAATGGCTCGTCCTAAATATCAGGCAATTGCCGCTTTACTTCATATAAAAGAAACTGAACATGTTGTTGATAATGCAGATCCTATAGAGCTTTCAGTTTCGCTGTAATAATTTTGTAAGGAGATAAAATATGGATGAACAACTTTTAGAAAAAATGATAAAAGAAATAGTTAATAATATTAGCAATACCAGCAATGTTAAAAGTGTTTCTAATACTATTAATGTAAGTGCTAAAGATTATCCTTTAGGCTATAATAGAAAAGATTTGATAAAAACTTCTACAGGAAAAAGTTTAGATGATATTACATTAGAAGCAGTAATGAGCGACAGAGTAGGTCCTAATGATGTTCGTATTACCGCTGAAACTTTGGAATATCAGGCACAAATAGCTGAGTCTGTAGGAAGAAAGATATTTGCTATGAATTTGAGAAGGGCTGCTGAATTAACAAGAATAAGCGATGACAGGATATTAGAAATATATAATGCTTTAAGACCTTTCAGATCAACTAAAGCCGAACTTATTGCTATAGCTGATGAGCTTGAAAATAAATATTCTGCTACAATATCAGCTTCTTTAGTTAGAGAGGCAGCTGAAGTTTATGAAAAGAGAGATCGTTTAAGAAGAAAATAATAATTTTTAAATATTATAAAGCCAAATATAAAAATTGTGAGCATATAGCAAATTCATTTGCTATATATTTTGAGCGAACAATTTTTATTAGCAATAATAATAAAAATAATAATTTTTTAATGCTGGAAGCTAATATAAAAATTGTTGACATATGGTGCATAGTAATTTGAAGCATGTAATTATTAAACAATTTTTATTGGCTGTAATAATGAATTTTTATTAATGGAAGTGTCAATGAAATATATTGCTGGAATAGATATAGGTAATTCTACCACTGAGATTGCTGTTGCCAAAATTAGTGATAATAATGAGGCAGAGTTTATATCTAGTGATTTGGTATTTACTACAGGTATAAAAGGTACTTTTTCTAATAAGCATGGTATTTTTGGAGTTCTAAAAAAGAGTTTGGATAAAGTTAATCTTACAGTTAAAGATATATCTCTAATAAGAATAAATGAAGCTACTCCTGTTATTGGTGATGTAGCTATGGAGACTATAACTGAAACTGTTGTAACTGAATCTACTATGATAGGGCATAATCCAAAGACACCGGGCGGTTCTGGAATAGGTATAGGCATAAGTGTTCATTATAATGATATTTCCAATATAAAAAAAGGTGAAGATGTAATAATCGTTGTTCCTAATACTGTGGATTTTAAAGATGCTGCAGACTCTGTTAATGAGACCATATCTAGGGGTATTAATGTTAATGGTTTGATTTTACAGAAAGATGACGGAGTTCTTGTACAAAACAGAATAAACAAAAATATTCCAATAGTTGATGAGGTTACACTTATAGATAAAGTTCCTATTGGTATGCTTTGTGCATTAGAGGTAGCTCTTCCGGGTAAGGTTATTGAGACATTATCCAATCCTTACGGTATAGCAACAGTATTTAATTTATCACCTGAAGAAACTCAGTCAGTTGTACCTATATCAAGGGCTTTGATAGGAAACCGTTCTGCTGTTGTAATAAAAACTCCTGAAGGTAATGTCAAAGAAAGAAGAATACCAGCGGGTAAATTAACTATAATTGATTCTAAAAGGACATTAGAGGTTGATATAGAAGCAGGTGCTGAAAAGATAATGTCTGTTATTAATAAAGCAGATGATATAGAAGATATTATTGGTGAGGCTGGAACTAATATAGGCGGTATGATAGAAAAAGTAAGACAGACTATGGCTAAGCTCACAAATAAAAATAAAGATGATATTAAGATTAAGGATCTTTTAGCTGTAGATACTTTTGTACCTAGAAGTGTTAAGGGCGGTCTTGCCAATGAATTTTCTATGGAAAGTGCTGTAGGTATAGCTAGCATGGTTAAATCTGATAGGCTTCAGATGGAGATAATAGCCAATGAGCTTAAAAAAGATTTAAATATTGATGTTGAAGTAGGTGGAGTTGAAGCTGATATGGCAATATTAGGGGCTTTAACTACGCCTGGTTCTTCATCTCCTTTAGCTATTATAGATATGGGGGCTGGAAGTACTGATGCTTCTCTTATAGATAAAAACGGAAAAATATCATATACGCATCTTGCAGGTGCAGGAAATATGGTTACACTTCTAATTAATTCCGAATTGGGACTAGATGATCTTGAAATGGCTGAAAGAATAAAGAAATATCCTTTAGCTAAAGTTGAGAGCATATTTCATATAAGACATGAAGATGGTACAGTACAGTTTTTTAAAGAGCCTTTAGATCCTAAACTATTTGCAAGAGTTGTAGTAGTAGAAGAGAATAATTTTGTTCCTATAGAATCTGATATACCTTTAGAGAAAATAAGGATTGTAAGAAGAAGTGCAAAAGAAAAAGTTTTTGTATTTAATTCTATAAGAGCCTTAGAAACGGTAAGTACTACTGGAAATATAAGAGATATACCGTTTGTAGTATTGGTTGGGGGGTCATCATTAGATTTTGAGATACCTCAAATGGTTATGGATGCTTTATCTCATTATAAGATAGTTGCTGGAAGAGGCAACATAAGAGGAAAAGAGGGTCCTAGAAATGCAGTTGCTACTGGGCTTATATTGGATTATGTTAGGTCTGGAGGAAATAGATAATTATGGATATACCATCTATCATTATATATAATTTGGGCAATGCAGATTC
This sequence comes from uncultured Brachyspira sp., assembly GCF_949287625.1. Lineage (GTDB taxonomy): Bacteria > Spirochaetota > Brachyspiria > Brachyspirales > Brachyspiraceae > Brachyspira. The sequence continues at coordinate 7,228 of NZ_CASEGO010000052.1, forward strand.
AAAATTAATGGATCAGGTTTTATATGGGATAGAGGAAGAAGGCATACCATATGTAGTTGAAAGCAAAAATGGAGATGGTTATAAAAATGCTGCTGAGGCATCTTATAAGGCTGCTATTGCTTCAAAATTGTCAGTTGGATTAGCTATGGATAATGAGAATATTGCCGTGCATTATGCTAATTTGGAAGAAAATACGCCTTTGTTTTTATATTCTGTAAAATCAATGAATATGCAGAATATGAGAAATATTGGCACAAATTCAGCCAGACTTGTTAAGGGAATTTATTTTATATTGAATGATGATTAATTATAATTAATTGTGATTGAGGAATGTTTATGGAGCTTAATTTAAATGACGCTTTTATCATGGCTTTGGAGGCTATAAAAAAAGCTGGAAGCATACATGTTGACGTGTGTATTTCTATAGTTAATAGTCATGGCGAGGAGATTTTCTTTTGTAAAATGGATAATGCTCTTAAAATAAGCGAGAAATTAGCTTTTAAAAAGGCTTACAGCAGTATATCATTAAAAGTTCCTACTTCCGATATAAAAAAGCTTATTGATGACAGTTTATGCGGACTTGATACGGCTATGTCTGGAGAGCTTGTAATGTTTGGCGGAGGAATTCCAATATTTAGAGACGGTAAATTATTGGGAGCTGTTGGAATAAGTGGCGGAGCGGTTGAGGAAGATGTAGTTATAGCTAAGGCGGCTTTAGAGGCGTTTAATAGGAACATTTAATAGATATGTAAAAATATATTTACGGAGAATATAATATGGATGAGAAATTAATAGAATCTATAGTGAGAGAAGTTGCTAAAAATATTAATATTATTGAATCTGGAAGCAGCAGCTGCAATACATTAGGTGTATTTGACAGTATGAAAGAAGCTATTGAGTATGCAAGTATTGCACAGAAGAAATTTTTATGCTCTAGTTTGTCAGAAAGAAAAAGAATAACTGATTCTATAAGAAATAAATTGAGACCTCTTATTAAAGAGATGTCTGTTATGACTGTAGAAGAAAGCAAAATGGGAAGAGTGGAAGATAAGATAAATAAAAATACATTAGCTATAGAAAGATGTACTGGTGTTGAAGATTTAAAAACAGGAGCTTTAACTGGTGATGACGGTCTTAGCTTAATAGAATTTTCTCCATTTGGTGTAATAGGTGCTATAACTCCGGTTACCAATCCTACAGAAACTATAATATGCAATAGTATAAATATGCTTTCTGCAGGAAACAGTGTTGTATTTAGTCCTCATCCTAGTGCTATAAAAGTATCTAATTGGCTTGTAGGAAAGATAAATGAGGCTATAATAGAAGCTGGAGGCGAGAGAAATTTAGTAGTTACTATTTCTAAGGCTTCAGTTGAAGAGGTTGATTATTTAATGGAAAGTCCTAAAGTAAATGCATTATGTATTACTGGAGGTATGCCTATAGTTATTAAGGGACTAAAAAGCGGTAAGAAAACTATAGGGGCAGGTGCTGGAAATCCTCCTGTTATAGTTGATGAGACTGCTGATATAGAACAGGCTGCTGCTGATATAGTGGCTGGTGCTTCTCTTGATAATAATATGCCTTGTATAGCAGAAAAAGAAGTATTGGCAGTGGACTCTATATTTGACTATTTGATGTTTAATATGGAAAAGAATAATGCATTTAAAATTTCTAAAAAAGAAGATATGGTGAAACTTGAAAAAGGTGTTATAAATGAAGACGGAGCTGTAAACAAAAAGTTTATAGGTAAAAATGCCAAATATATATTAGATACTTTAGGCATAGAATGTCCTTATGATCCTAGACTAATAATAATGGAAACACATAAAGAACATCCTTTTGCTGTAAAAGAGCTTATGATGCCTGTGCTTCCTTTGATAAGATGCAAAGATTTTGATGAGGCATTGGATTTGGCTGTGAAATTGGAAGACGGATGCAGACATACTGCTGCTATGCACTCTAAACATATTGACAGACTTACAATAGCACCGAAAAGACTTCAGACAACAATATTTGTAAAAAATGCTCCTTCATATGCGGGAATAGGATTGGGAGGAGAAGGATACACTAGTTTTACATTAGCAAGCAGTACTGGGGACGGTATTACTAGTACAGTAACTTTCACAAGAAAAAGAAGATGCGTATTAAAAAATGGGTTATTTGTTAGATAAATAATTATATTTTTATATACTTAATAAAAGAGGATATTAATTATTATGGAATATGCTTTAGGTATGATAGAAACTCATGGTCATACTGCTGCTGTTGAGGCTTTAGATGCAGCATCCAAGGCTAGTAATATAATTTTTCCTTCTATGGTGCATGTGGGAAGCGGAAGAATTGCAGTATCATTTTTCGGAGATGTTTCTGCAGTTAAAGCTGCTGTTGACTGCGGCGTTGCTGCTGCTGAGAAAGTTGGAAAGGTTTTAGGCAGTAATGTTATAGCCAGATTGGATAAACAGGTTCTTAATTCTCTTTTTGAATATGTATCTTTTGATAATAATAAAGATTCGAACAAAGAGAATGAAGAAACTTTGGAAAACAAACAATCAGAAAGCAATACAGAAATAATTAATGAAAATGCTGGTAATTCTGACATAGAAAACAAAGAGAATGAAGAGACTTTGGAAAATAAAAAAACAGAAAGCAGTACAGAAATAATTAATGAAAATGCTGATAATTCTGACATAGAAAACAAAGAGAATGAAGAGACTTTGGAAAACAAACAATCAGAAAACAGTACAGAAATAATTAATGAAAATGCTGATAATAATTCATCAGATAGTAATGTTGTAATTAATAATACATCGCTTTTTGATGAAGATATTAATAACAAAACAGATAATGAAACGGCTTCTAATGAAACTGTTTCAAAGAAAAAAACAAGAAAAAAGAAAAAAAATAATAATAATCAATAAAATAATAAAAATCATTGGAGGTAATATATATGGCAAGTTCTATGGCTTTAGGTATGATAGAAACTAAAGGTTTGGTATCTGCTATAGAGGCAGCAGATGCTATGGTAAAAGCAGCTAATGTTAATCTAGTAGGTAAAACATTAATAGGCGGAGGTTTGGTAACAGTTATGGTACGCGGAGATGTAGGAGCAGTGAAAGCAGCAACAGATGCAGGAGCAGCAGCTGCAGCTAAAGTAGGCGAACTTATCAGCGTTCATGTAATACCAAGACCTCATGAAGAAGTAGAAACTATATTAAAATAATTAATAGGAGGCTAATAATATGGCAAGTTCTATGGCTTTAGGTATGATAGAAACTAAAGGTTTGGTATCTGCTATAGAAGCAGCAGATGCTATGGTAAAAGCAGCTAATGTTAATCTAGTAGGAAAAACATTAGTAGGCGGAGGATTAGTAACAATTATGGTACGCGGAGATGTAGGAGCAGTGAAAGCAGCAACAGATGCAGGAGCAGCAGCTGCAGCTAAAGTAGGAGAGCTTATCAGCGTACATGTAATACCAAGACCTCATGAAGAAGTAGAAACACTTCTTCCAGCTCCAAAAGTTAATAACAGCAGTAAAGAAGAGTAATATATAAAGTAATAGGTTTATTATGAAAGTTTTAACAGAACAAATGCTTAGAAGCGAGATACTTAACAGAGATGTATCAGAATATTTTATAGAAGAGGGCGTTTTTGTAACTCCTTCTGCTAAAGAATATTTGGCTTCACGCAAAATAGAACTTAAAATAAAATCAGGCGGTTTTAATGCAGGAAGTTCTACATCAAGTCCTAAATCCTATGGCATAAAAGAAATAGAAAATATGGAGTATTATATAGACTATAGTACAAATAAAAAATTGAATACTAAACCTGAAAATTATACTCATTTATATGATAATGTATTAGTTGAGAAAAATCATCCTAGGATAGTGCTAAGGGGAAAATTAGACAGTCTGCTTTCTTTAATTGTTGATATACAGTATCAGTTTAAAGAAAGACATGAGGATAAATTGCTTGAATACTTAAAAAAATATCAGAAGCTAATACATACTATATTATATTCTGAGGTTTCAAATAAAAGTTTAGAGTTTGATACCATATTCGATTTGACAGAAGAAGAGATTAGAAAAATGTCTCATCACCCAAAAGAGTATTTCGGATGCGATCATATTTTTGTTAATTGTAATATGCCTTTTACTGTTATAAAACTTAATCTTATAAGAACAGCTGTTAGAGAAGCGGAGCTTGCAGCATATAATGCTTTGAAAAATGAAAGAGATGACCTTATAAAGTTATTGAATCGTATGAGCAGTGCTGTTTATATATTAATGTTGATGGCACATACCGGTAAGGATATAAGCAAATGACAGATAATTCATTTTTTAATAAAATATCTGATTCCATTAAATATGAGCTTAGCAAAAGAAAAATCATAAAGGTGGAAATATCAGCAAGGCATGTACATCTGTCTCAAAGTGATTTAGAAATATTGTTTGGAAAAGGTTATTCTTTAACTCCGAAAAGAGATCTTTCGCAGCCTGGGCAGTATTTAAGTGAGGAGCGTGTTAAACTTGTTGGTGCTAAGTCAGAAATGAATAATATAGCTATATTAGGTCCTGTGAGAAAAAATACTCAGGTAGAGTTGTCTATATCTGATTCTAGGGCATTAGGTATTAAAAATATAACGATTAATGAATCGGGACAGCTTGAGGGTGCTGGAGATATAACTATAATTGGAAAAAATGGAAGTATAGAAGCTAAAAATTCTGTTATAGTGGCTAAAAGACATATACATTTAAGAGAAAAAGATGCTTCAGAATGGAATTTGTATAATGGTCAGATAGTTAAAGTTAAAGTTTATGGTATTAGATCTTTAATATTTGATGAGGTTGTTGTAAGGGTTAGTGATAAGTTTATGCCTGCTATGCATATAGATTTTGATGAAGCAAATGCATGCGGTTTACTCAGTCAGGGATATGGAGAGATCATTTTATGAGTTTTTCATTTGAATATGTTGATTCTATTATAGATAAGACGACTGACTGTATAGAAAAAAACGGAGATTTTGATATAAATGATAAACTGTATGTAGGTGTTGATTTAGGTACTGCTTATATTGTATTGGTAGTTGTAGATTCAAAAGGCAATCCTATAGCAACGGAGCTTCAATATGCTGAAGTAGTAAGAGATGGTCTTGTTGTTGACTATTCTAGGGCTTGCTCTATTGTCAGAGAATTAAAGGGAAAATTGGAAAATAGGCTTGGAGTTGAGCTTGTAAATGCTGCTATTGCTATGCCGCCCGGAGTTAACAACAAATCAGTTGCTACGCATAGATATGTAGCTGAGAGTGCTGGGTTTGAGGTATTAAATGTGATAGAAGAGCCTGAAGCTGCTAACTATATATTAAATATAGATAACGGAGCAGTTGTTGATGTGGGCGGAGGTACTACTGGTATTGCTATATTTAATAATGGTAAAATGATATATACGGCTGATGAGCCTACTGGCGGGACGCATTTTACTCTTACTATTGCTGGAAATTATGGTATTTCTTTTAATGAAGCAGAAAATAAAAAGAAAGATAAAAATAATTCAAAAGAGATATTCAGAATTGTTCTTCCAGTAATACAAAAGGTAGGCAGCATAATAAGCAAGCATATAAAAGATTATGATGTAGATTTAATTTGCTTAGTTGGCGGTACAGTATGCTTGGACGGGTTTGAAAATGTTGTTGAAAAAGAAACTAATGTGCATACTATAAAGCCTAAAAATCCTTTTTTGGTTACGCCTTTGGGGATAGCTATGAGTTTGGTTAAAAATAACAAGGATTAATTAATAAAAATTAGAGGAAGTATTATAAATTTATGGACGATTTAGTATTAAAAAAAATTGTACTAGAAGTTATAAATCAATTAAATAAAACATGCATAGATTCTGTATTTGTTCTATCGGATAATAATAGTTTTTGCTTCAAAAGCGAATTAGAAAATATGGGATATAAAGTTGATATATCTAATAATGCTTGCGATTTTAATAATCATTGTATGTTTATAATAGCTGATTTATCTGCTGAGATTATATCTTCTATATCCAATCTTTTATATAAAGACAGTAATACTTCTTTTATAATTAATGCTTTGTTAGCTGGAAAAAAAGTTTTGGCATTAAAAGATAATGATAAATTTGATAATTATAAAAAAACAGCTTCTAATCAATTATTTTCTAAATTATTAGAGCTTGAAAATACAGCAAAATCTTACGGGCTTATAATACTTGATAGTAAAAGTTTTTTATCATATTTTAGTAAAAATAGTAATAATGAAATTAAAAGTTCATCATCTTCATTTGATTTTAGAGATAAAAAAGTTATTACTAAAAGTGATATAATGGATATTGTTAAGGATTATTCAAGCATTGCAGTAAGAAATAATGTTATAATAACACCGCTTGTTATGGATTATATAAAAGAAAATAAAATAAACATTATTTATAATGAATAAAATTAAAAGGAATTATTAATGGTACTAGCAAAAGTAATAGGGAGTGTATGGGCTACAAAAAAAGAGGAGGCTTTATCTGGAAGCAAACTTTTAATTACAAGAGTATTCGAACCAGATACTAATAAAGAATTGGATATTATTGTAGCTTGTGATTATATAGGAGCTGGTATAGGCGATATAGTTATTATTACTTCTGGAAGCGGTGCTAGAAATGCTCAGGGTGATAAAGATATGCTGCCTATAGATGCAGTTATAGTGGGAATAGTGGATCAGGTTGATTTAAATAAATAAAAATGAAGGTTTATATATGAGTTTGAAAGAAAAAATATATAATGCTGGTATTGTGGGTGCCGGCGGAGCAGGTTTTCCATCACATATAAAATTGCCTGAAAAAGTGGAATATTTGATAGCTAATGCAGCAGAATGCGAACCCCTATTAAAAACGGATCAGTTCTTAATGCTGAAATATGCTGATAAAATAATAAAAGCATTAACCGTTATAGGTAATGAAATATCAGCTGAGCATATAATTATCGGTACTAAGAAAAAATATACTAAGCAAATAGAAGCATTATCTGAAGCTATAAAAAAAGAAAATGCTCCTATAGAAATAAAGACATTTAAAAGTTTTTATCCTTTGGGTGATGAACAGACTTTGGTATACAATATTACTAAAAGAGTTATTAAGGCTGGAGGTATACCTTTAGAGGTGGGCTGTGTTGTATTTAATGTTGCTACTTTATGCAATATTTATGATAGTTTAAGCGATATACCTGTAACTTCAAAATATATGTCAATATTAGGAGAGGTAGATAAACCTTCTATTGTTAAAGCTCCTATAGGTGCTAATTTAAGAGAGATTTTATATCAGTCTGGCGTAAATGATGATGATAAATATGTCATAGTAGGCGGTCCTATGATGGGTAGATATTATCCTATAAAAGAGACTAATAATTTGTTTGTTAAGAAAACAACTGGGGCTTTGATAGTTATTGATAATGATCATTATTTGGTAAAAAAGAAAAATATAAATTATGATAAGATGATTTCTTTAGCTAAATGTTCATGTATACAATGTTCTGCTTGTTCTGAATTATGCCCTAGAAATTTAATCGGTCATAAAATTCACCCTCATTTGGTTATGCGTACTTCCGCATTTGCTGATTTGGATAATATAGAAAATAATAGTGAGAATGTATTGGACATACTTAAAGAGGCATATTTCTGCTGTGAGTGCGGTATATGCGAACTTTATTCTTGTCCTATGGGTATTAATCCTTCAAACATGAATATATACATTAAATCACTTTTGAGAAAAGCGAATATTAAATTGGACAGAAATGTAAAAGATTATGGGGTACACTCATCTATAGAATATAGAAGGGTATCAACTAACAGACTTACTAGAATTTTAGAATTGGATAAATATGCCCATGATGAAGCAGACTTGGATAACCCTAAAGAAATTAAAGTTTCAAGAGTATGTATAGAATTAAGGCAGCATATAGGAATGCCTGCTGAGGCTTTAGTTAAAGAGGGCGATTTAGTTAAAGAAGGTCAAATTATAGCTGCAGTACCAATAGATAAAGTTGGGGCTAATATTCATTCAAGTATTAATGGTATTGTAGAGTCTGCTGACAGTGAAAAAATAGTTATAAATGGGGAGAGTATTAAATGAAGTCTATAGGAATGATAGAATTGAACAGCATAGCTAAGGGAATATTAGTTACAGATTATATAGGAAAAACTGCGAATGTGAAGATTTTGAGATCTCATTCTGTATGCCCCGGAAAGTATATTGTTATATTCAGCGGAGATGTAGGGGCTGTAGAAGCATCTAAAAATGCGGCTCTTAATGCTGGAGGACATTCTGTAATTAATTCTTTTGTAATAGCAAATGTTCATGATACAGTTATAGAAGCTATTAATGGTACTTTGGGCGATTTTCCTAAAGAGGCTATTGGAGTTATAGAATATTTTTCTATTGCTTCTGCTGTACAGGGAGCTGATGATGCTGCTAAGGCAAGCGATGTATCATTAGTTAATGTTAGGCTTGGTTTTGCTATAGGCGGAAAATCTTATATTACAATGACTGGTAAGATTAGTGCTGTTGAAGAGGCTGTTAAGGCTGGAATTAAAAAGGCTGAAGATGACGGGCTTGTTGTTGATTATTGTATACTTCCTTCTCCTATAGATGAATTATATAATTCTATTTTATAATTTTGGAGTGTGTATTTATGAATAAAAATAAAATACTTTATAATAGCCAGAATGTTTATGATCTTATAAAAGATAATACAGAAATTATAGAAGCTGATAATAATGTGATATTTACTCCAAGTGCTATGGATATTATTAAATCAAAAGGGATAAAAATAGTTTATAAAAAAGATATTGCTGATAATTGCAGATGCTCTTGTGTAAAAGATGAAAGCACTGAGATAGTAAAACAGACTATAAAAATTTTGGTTAATAAACTTAATATCACTGATGAAAAGATTATAAAAAAAGTTATAACTGAAGTATTAAATAGAGTAAATTTATAAAGATTTTTTAATGGAAAATTTGAATTTATCTATTGGAATAATAGAAATTACAGGATATGTTGCGGTTATTAGTGCTTTAGATACTCTTTTAAATGCAGCTAATGTAGAAGTTATAGATAAAGAGCGTATAGGTTCTGGTATAGTTGTTATTATTATAGCTGGCAGTATATCCAATATTAAAGAGGCTGTAAAAAGTGCTGAAATTGCTATAAAAAAATTAAATAGTAAATGCAGATATACTGTTATCACAAAGCCTCATAATGATTTATGGCGTATTATACCTTAAATAAAAACTAAAGGAGTTTTTTCGGATTATGGAAAATAAAGATATTCAGTCTATCGTGTCAGAAACAATCTGCACCTTTTTACATACTGGAACTGCTTCTGGATATAAAGATAAAAATAATTCAAATAGCAGAAAAATAATAAAGAAAAATATTTCAGATATTAATAAAGTTCAGTCTGATATAGATAAAAATGTATACATAACAGATGTTTTTAATACAGATGAGAGAGGGGTATTAAAATGTTTATTGATGGAATTAAATGCTTCTTCTATAAAATGCGTATTAAATAGCGATGAGATTTATATTGTTTTAGAGGGTGTTCTTATAGCTGAGAGTAATCAAAATATAACTGAAGCTAAACAGGGAGAAATAGTATCTGCATTAAAAGGAGATTGTGTTAATTTCTCTACACCTTTCTATGCTAAATTTTTACGTGTAGTTTATTCAAGTAATTAAGTATTTATATTATATTTTTTATATATTAAAAAACTGCAAAATATTTTTGTAATTAATTTTGCAGTTTTTATTATATTCAATTATATTTATATAAGTTTTCTATAAATATTTTTCACATCTTCTAAACTAGGCTTAACAGGATTGGTTAATAAACATACATCTTTTAAAGCATTTGAAGCCATTTCTTCTATAGCATTTTCGAATTCATTTTTATCAACACCATATTCTGTTATTTTTTGATTTATTCCTATATTTTTATTTAATTCCAAAATTAGATGTTTTAATATTTCGCATGAAGCTGAAACATCATCAATATTTTTTACATTTAATAAATCTATAACTTTAGCATACTTTCTAGCAGATTTTTCACAATTTTTGGCATTATATTCTATAACATGAGGCATTAATATAGCATTAGCCCTTCCATGAGGCTGTCTAAATCTTCCTCCAAGTGAATGTGCCATAGCATGTATTAAACCCAAACCCGCATTATTAAAAGCGACCCCTGCTATACAGGAGAGTTCATGCATAGCTATACGGGCATCAATATCCTTTCCGTTATGTACAGCTTTAGATATATTATTAAATACACCAACTATAGCATGTTCACTATACGGCATAGTAAAAGGACTAGCATTCACAGAAACATACGATTCAAAAGCATGTGCCATAACATCCATTCCAGTTTCTGCTGTTATTCTAGGAGGTACTGTCATAGTAAACTGAGGGTCTAATAAGGCTATGTCTGGGAGCATTTCATTAGATACAAGAGGTACTTTTCTATGAGTTTCTTTATCCGTTATTATGGTGTATGAAGTAACTTCAGAGCCTGTTCCGCTTGTAGTAGGTACAGCTATGAAAATAGGTTTTTTTAAATTATCAGACATTCTTTTATTAACTTCTAAAGCAAAGTATATTACAGATTTAGCAGTATCTATTACAGATCCGCCTCCTATTGCTATTATAGTATCAGAATCAAATGATAAAATCTTACTTAAACATTTTATAACGATTTCAAAACTAGGGTCTGGTTCTATATCAGAAAATATTTCATAATTAATATTTTTATTTTTTAATAGGTTTATAGTAGAATCGCAAGCCCCGATTTTAAGCATGTTATTATCGGTAAATATAGAAACACGCTTTGACTTTGAAAGATCCAATTCTAATAAGGCATTATTTCCTGATATTATTTTTGTATTTAAAATGAACTCTATCATATATAATAACTCCCATCTGTTTATGTCATTTTTACACATATTTTTTATACAAAGATAGGGAAAAATTAAAAGATCTATTGCTTGATATTTAAATTATACATTTGTATAGTTTAAAGTCAATAGAATATTATCAAAATATATATTTTTAATATCATAATAATTTATAATAGCAGATGTGTTTCAAAAACTATTGATGTAGGATTTTTATAAGTTTGTTTATAGTATTAATTATTGTATAAATAAATGTTTTATATTTGGTATATACCTAAACAAATACAGTTTGTCAAAAAATTATTTTTTTAAATTGAAATATTGCAGGGCTTTGCTGCGAAACATACAGTCGTGCCAGCTCTGCGTGCCGTAGGCAGGTGTGCCACATACGAAGTACGCCTGTGGTGTCGGTAGCGAAAGGCTACATTTTACACTGAATTTGGTAATTTATCTTACATATAGAACATAATTAGTACTATTTAATAATAATTTTAATACTTGCACTTTTTGGTTCTTTTTGCGGCGGGAAAAAGAACAACAAAAAAATTGATAAACTTAAAAATTTTTAGTATATACCTAAACAATTATAATTTGTCAAAATTAGTTTTTCAAATTTATTGTTTGTGGTGGCTTTGCCCCCACACCCCCACTTCTTTTGGTGTCCCAAAGAAGCAAAAAGACTGCATTTTTTAAGTAAAACATAGTTATTATAATAAATTTTAAACTTATTTTATTAATGCTAAATAATACTTTATACTATTTATAAGTTATCATTACATCTATAAATAATTAAA
>NZ_CASEGO010000053.1 GCF_949287625.1 uncultured Brachyspira sp.
CAGTCTTTTTGGTTCTTTGTGTCAACAAAAGAACTGGGGGTGTGGGGGCTAGTCCCCACAAATCTAAAATTTAAAAATTTATTTTTTGACAAACTATATATGTTTAGTTATATATTACCGCTTTTTATTTTATAAGTTGATAATTAAGCATGTGTTACCCATTCATGGTCATAATTATACTCTTTGTAGTTTCCTTTAAATACCACACCTTTTACTATTAGGTTTTCATCTAGTATAACTAAGTCAGCAATATATCCTTCTTTTATTCTGCCGTATTTGTCATCTATACCCATAACTTTGGCAGGATAAAGTGAAGCCATTTTTAAAGCCTCTTCTACAGCAGCCCCTACATGATTAACTACATTTCTTACAGATTGACTCATAGTAATAGAAGAGCCTCCCAAAGTACCGTTATCATCAATAAGCCTGTTGCCGTCTCTATGTATTTTTTTACCAGCCCAAATATATTCTTTTATCTCTGGAGCAGCAGCAGGAGCTATAGCATCAGTAACTATACATATATGACCTGTTTTTAATTTGTAGGCAAGCTCTACTGAGGCAAAATCACAATGCACACCATCACATATTAAACCAGCATACATGTCTTTAGTTTCAAGTACCGCTCCTACAGCACCGGGTTCTCTTGAACCCCAAGGACGCATAGCATTAAATAAATGTGTGGCAAAAGTTATTCCATAAGGTATTTTTTCTTTTATTTCATTGTATGTGCCGTTTGTATGTCCTACAGATACTACTTTACCAGCAGAAGCAAAAGCCTCTATAACTTCACCGTTTACCATTTCAGGAGCTACAGTAACCATTACACATTTTGAAGCATTGATTTTTTTTACCATCTCCATATTAGGTTCTCTTATAAACTTCTCATTGTGTATGCCTCTTTTTTCATGCGATATATAAGGACCTTCAAAGTGTATTCCAAGTACTCCCATTACAGATAAATCTTCTATGTTATTGAATAAATCTATAATTTTTATCATGTATTCATCACTGTTAGTAATGACTGTAGGCAAATATGAAGTACAGCCGTATCTTTGACAAACTTCATTCATATTTTTTAATGTTTCAACAGTAGGAGATGCATTAATATCGTAACCGCCTATACCATTAACTTGTAGGTCTATATATCCGGGAGCAACTATTTTTCCTCCTAAATCTATTCTTGTAATAACAGCATCAACATCAATTTCTTTTTCTACACTTTTTATAACATTATTTTCTATAACAATACAATGTCCGTCTATAAATTTTTCGCCGTCAAATATTTTGATGTTTGTAAGAGCATAATAAGATTTATAAAGCCCTTTAATAAGTTCTTTAGGGTGAAGACTTTTGCTTTCCAAACTTTTAGCATATTTATAAGTTTTTACTTTTAAATCGCTGCTTGACTCTTCATCAGCAACAATTATAAGTTTTTTATGTTCCTGAAGTACAGAAGTAGGGTAGAACTGAGTAATAGCCCCTTCCACACAATGAGCCAAAGCATCAGACACTTCATAACCGCTGGCCATTACAAGTACATATTTAGCATTAAAAGCCTCTTCAAAACCTAAAGTAAGTCCTTCTCTAGGGAACATCTCTATAGGCATATCAAATTTTTTTGCTTCGTAGCTTCTTATTATTTCGCTTATTTTTTTATCCCTTACACTTCCTTCTAGTGAAGAGCTTGGAGTATTAAGAAGAAAACTTCCATCTTCTGCTAAAGTATCTATTAATAATGTTATATTTCCTAATTCTTTTATTAAATTAGCCATTCTTTTGGCTTCTTCTTTTCTGTTTGCAACATTACTGTCGAATAAATGCACGTTTTCTCTAGGTATATCTATAAACTTTAAGAAATTATCCTCTAAATATTTTTGCGATATATCGGAGTCTATATATTCTCCAGATGAAACTATATGTATATTTTTAAATGATACTATATTATCGTTATAAAAAGATAATAGTTTTTGATAGTATGATTTATTAACATATCTTAAAGGAAAAGATAATACAAAAGGCTTATCAGTTTCAGAATAATCTAATATACATTTTACTGTGTAGTAAGCAGCCCATTCATAAACGCTTTCATTTGTAATAATGATTCTCATATCTATACTCCTTATTTTATATTTTTTTCTATTTTCATAAATACAGTTTGACTTGAAAGTCTTAAAGAAGATTCATAATCAGCTATTACAGTAACATCGCTATGTTTTTGAAGTTTGCTTAAAGGATATGAATCGCTTATACCATGTTCTAGGCATTCTCTTAAAGAACATGACTTTTCTATACCAGATGATGTAAGTAAAACTGTATCAACAATATCTATAAATCCCATACCCATGCTGAATACTGTAGTAGGCACTTCTTTATCTTCTGGAAATCTTTTTTTTATTTCGCTTATAGAATGTTCGCTTAAAGTTTTAATTCTAAATAGTGAGGATAATGATGACATTCTTTCATTTCCTGCAGAAGTAGAATCTGCTGTAAGAGAATACCATATAACATCAAACCTGCCTATTTTTTTTATAATTTCAAGCTGTTTATCCATTTGAGATTCGTCTCCGTTTCCGTCAAATAAAAAAACATTTTCTTCTGGTATATCTAATTTTGATATAAGATTTTCCCTTAAAAAATATGCTTTGCTGTTTTTGTCAGATGGGGAAAGTCCTATATATTCAGACTGCTGAAATATAAATATATTTTTGAAATTTATTTTATAAGATTTAATATTTTCTATTATAGATTTATAAATATCTTTTGTATCATATTCGCTTGAAACGGATATATATAATTTTTCTTTTTTTTCCTGTTTCTTTTCCAAAAAATGCAGGATATGTTTGGCTGTAAAATCAATATAGTCTTTATATGAATTAGCAATATATATATTCATAAAATAAGTCCTTCATTAATATGAACTTATTATAACACTTTCCCTATTTTCTGTATATACTATATTGTTTATTTTATTTGTATTGTCTGATGTATTTTTATAGTTTTCTATGTTTATATTATAATCTTTGTATCCTACTTTAAAGTTTAAATTTGTGCCTGTAAAGCTGTTTACAGTAATATTAGTATTTAGAATATTTCTCCTCATAGCTATAGGAACATTATTTTTAGGCATTGTCTTTACTATTACCCAAGGCTCAAATCTTTTAATATTTTCTTTTGTGGAAACTTCGGCTCTGTATAATATATTATTTCCTATATTAGTTTGAATAACTTTATATTCCAATTCATTTTGGGATAATACTTCCACATATGTAGATGAATAATTACCTTCTATTATAAATTTATTATTTTCAATCACCATAGGGAGCTTTGAATTAAATGCCCATTTATATTTATAACCGTAAACATGGTATTCTCTGGTAATATCAGGTAAGGCTTCAATATCTTCTTTTATTATTATGATATTAGGCTTTAAATAATAAAATCTTCTGTCATAATTTTTTAGATTTATAGAATAAGTATACTGCTGATTTGCTTTAGCATGTGCATAAAACATTTTGTAATAATTTGTTATGCTTTCTATATATGAATAGCTTCCAGTATTTTCTTCTATTTTTTCATTATCTATAGATATACCATTATGAAAATCAGCATCTTTGAATAATTCATAATTGTTAGTATCAAAATTATATCCTAATTCATCAATTATAGAATCTCCGTAATTGTAATAAACAAAACTCATTCTGTCATTATGATTAAGCCCAAAAGAACTGTCAGCATTTCTTCCTTTGGCATATACCGCTAAATAAGGGGCATTAAGAGTTTTTATATTTTCATTGTATATAGCAGTTTGTATTTTTTTAAATAGCAATGTTTCATATTGAAATTCAGGATTAGAAGGCACATTATCCCTTAAATAATAATTATTCCACATTAATACATAAGGCAGATATCTTAAATTTACAGCTTCACTTTGTGCAAATACGGCATAATTTTTATATAACGGATTTGCACACATTTTACTTAGAAGCTCCATAACAGCACTTCTAGCACCAGTATCAAATCTCAATTTACTTCTGTTATCTATGGCAGTATATCCTATAGGCAATGTGTATCCAGATGGATATCCTACTATAGATAAATATTTTCCTATATTTTGAAATGATTCTAAACTGAAAGCATCAAATATTCCAACATTTTTTAATGATAATGCATATGTAAGTATAGGAAGGATAGTATCAAATGCTTCGCTTATAGAAGATTTAAAACTGCCGTCTTTATCAAACATAGAAAATATCATTCCGTTAATATAATTCATAGCAAAATAATGCCAATTTCTAATTTGATCCTGATTGACATTTTCATTGAGCATGTTTATAGCTATTAACCCTAATGCTGAAGCGTATTTTATAGTGTCTTTTTTTCTATATTCTGAAGGATTTTCAACTATATAATTATAAAGAGTTTCTCCGTATTTAATAAACTCCTGTTTCATTAAAACTATTTCTTCAGGAGAGAACTCATCATACATTAAATCAAAAGGCATAAGAAGAGAATTAGCCAATATAGTAACAGCATCTATTTCTTTATAATTTGGTATATTTACTTCATCTAGGTTTACTATATCCCTTATCATTTGTTTAATTTCATATTTTAATAAATTATTATTAGGTTCAAATGCCGCTTTTAATGACATAAGCATAGCATGAGAAGGTAAGTCTTCAAAGTGCAGTTTATTAGTATCATTATTATTGGTATATGATATATTATTAACCGACCATTTTCCCATATTTGAAGCTGTGTATAATTTGAATGCATTTATATTTCTAAGTAGGGTAGAGGCTTGAAGACGGTTTTGTCTGTATAGTAAATTGTATAAAACATCAAATGTCTGTTTGTCTATAAATACAAATGGTCTTTTTATATTAAATGTTTTATTTGTTATTGGTACTATTTTTGTACTGCTGTCATCTATAAAGAAATGATATATTCTTCTTAAATTTGTATCTCCGTTTTCATCAAATGCTATATACCATTTACCATTTTCTAATTGATTTGTCATAGAAAAGAAACTGTTATTTCTTAATGTATATTCATAGCGTGAAGAAAAAGAAAGCTCTTTTGATATAGATATTCTTGTAAGTGTAGTTCTTTTATTAACCATAATAAAAGGAGGATTACTTTTAGCTATATGTCCGCTCTCTGGAAGTATTAAGGCTATATTTTCTCTTGATACTCTTTTATCTTCATTTTCCGATATTGCAATTTTAACTGTATCTCTAGTGTCAGTATTTCCTATACTTTTTATACTTACAGAAAGCTCATCAATCTTATCTTTTTCTAAAGGAGGATTAAAATTAGTGGCATATATTGTAAGGTTTATATTTCTATTAACTAATGGATTTTCTATATTAAATGTTTTTTTGATATTATTTTCATTTACCTCTATATTTAATTGTATAGGTATATTGTCTGTGTCTATATTGTAAGTTAATATTATACCATTTTGTATTTTTACAGATTTACCATATTTTAATGATATATATTTAGGGTATTGTTTATTATATTCTGGGTAAATAATAGTATATGAATTATCTCTTTTATCATAAAGAGCTTCTATTTCTCTGTCATATATTTTCTTTTTAGAACAGGAAAAGATAATAGGTATTATCAATATTATTAATACAATTTTTATAATTTTTTTCATTACTATTTTTTATATCCCCAATTTTTTTGTATACTATTCCATTCTTACTCTATGAAGACCTCTTAAATAGTAAGTAATGTCTTGTATATTTTTGTCTATCATTTGTTTGTATTCATCAGGTATATTCTGATCTCTTATAAGTTTGAACATTTCTAGACCTTCCTGCAAATTTCCGAATAAACTTATTCTGGCAGCATTTCTTAATATTCTTTTATATTTAGAATAGTATGTATTTTCCGGCATATTATCAAAACCATAAGTAATTACAAGTTTTTTCTCATAATCATCTATATCATCTAAAAGCTTCATTCTCATAGTAGGAGTTTCGCTTGCAGGTTTAAGCTGAGTTTCTGGTTTTGCCAATTTAGCACTTTCTTTAGGGGCTTCTACTTTTACTGTTATATTAGGCTGCTGAGCTGGTGCCTGAGGGGCTTGCGATGCATCCTGAGGAGCGGCAACTATAGTCTGTCCGCCTGAAGGAGGAGTATATCCTTCGTTTATTTCTACGCGGCTGTTTTCTATTTTATCTATTATAGTGAAAGGTCTTTTACTTAAATTTTCATCTTTAGTACTGTCAGAATCTTCAAGTCTGTTTTCAACTAGATTTTCTAACTCTTCAGAGGCTTTATTTAGTCTCTCTTCGCCTTCTGACATTATAGATTGTTCATTTTCTTTTTCAAGCTCTTCTCTCTCTTTTTCTTTCTGCTTTCTGTAATCGTCCATAGCAGCACATAATAGAGTAGCTAATTTTGTTATGCCTTCTTCTGTTTTGGCATCCATATTAGAAAGTAAATTGCCGTTTTCTTCATTACTTTCTTCATCATCAGCAAGATAGCTTTTTTTCATTGTTGAAGCTATATCTTTTGCTGAGCTTTTTATATCGCCTCTTATTTCTTTTAACTTTTCTTCTTCTTTTTTTAGAAGCTCTCTTTTTTTATCTAATGCTTTTGATTCTTTTTCTATTTGCTTTAATATTCTTAAGTTTTCTTTATATTGTTCTTTATCTTCTTTTGATAATTTATTAGTGTTTTTCTTAGCATTTTTTAATTCTGATACTGCTTCTTTTAATTTTGCTTTTAATTCTTTTTTCTCCTGTTCTGCTTCAATTAATTGTTCTCTTAGGGCTTTTATTTCTTTTAATGTTTCTTTATCAGTTTTAGCAGTTTTTGAGGCAGTTTCAGTTTTTGATTTTATAGCTTCTTTTGCTTTTTGTTTTAGCTCTTCATTTTTTAATTCTATTTTTCTTTTTTCTTCTTCTAATTTTTGATTAGTTTTTTCTAATTTCTCTAATCTTTTTTGAAGTTTATTAATTTCAGCATTATTATTTTGAGTTTTAGCAGGTATAGATTTTTTTGATTCTAAATCTTCTATAATTTTTTTATATTTATCTTCTATTTTCTTTTTCTGTATATCTACAACTTTTTTGTATTTTTGATTAAGTTCTGCTATTTTTTCTTCAGACTGTTTAAGTTTTAATTTTAATTCTTCAGACAATTCTTTGTATGAAATTCTGCCTGACACTTTTTCTTCTGAAGCTGCTTTTTTTACTGGTTTTGCAGTTTTAGTGTTTTTTGATGAAACAGAAGTTTTTTTAGCTGTATTTTTTTTTGTATCTGTTTTTTTTACTGCCATATAAAGTACCTGCCGTTATATTTTAATCCTTATTAGTATTAACGGAAAAAATCAAAATTTAATAAAGAAAAATATTTATATATATTATACATTAAATTTAATACTTTTAAACACTTGAAAAATATTTTATAAATGATATAATTATATACAATTATCTTATTAAAATAAAACTTTTAAGGAAATATATATGAATGCTTTGCTTACTTTAGGAATAGTTGTTTATTCTATAATATGCGTATTATTAATATTACTAATTATTATACAAGGCGGTAAAGCAGAAGGTTTATTTTCAAGTGCTCAGGCTAATGTTTTAGGAAGCCAAAGAGGAAATGCCCTAACTAAAGCTACTACTTTTCTTTCTACTATATTTGTAGTAGGTGCTCTTTTTATATCTGTTGCTATAAGCACTCAGAAAACTGCTTTTGAAAATGTAACCACTAATACAACTACTACAACTCAGCAGCAAAATACTCCTTTGTCTGCTCCTACTAATACTGAAACTTCACCTAATAACACTGTTTCTTCTAATCAGTAAACTATATTTTTTAATAAAATAGTATTTTATTTAAATTTTTGCTAAAATTATAATATTATATCTTTACATGTAATTTTATTTATAAATGAGTGCTTATCTTTATTAAAAATATATTTATAAATTGATGAAAAATTATTATCGTTATTAAATTAGACTTGTTTCAAAACTAGTTGACAAGATTGAGTATGAAATTATTTAATTTTAAAATTACAAATAAAATGTTTTACATGTTATATAAATCATAATTTTAGTATATAAGCATGCAGTCCTTTTGCTTCTTTGTGCCAACAAAAGAAGTGGGGTTTGGGGCAAAGCCCCAACTATAATTAAAAAAATATTAAATTAACAAACTATAAATATTAACAAATTTAGTTTTGAAACAAGTCTATTAGTTTTGAAATAAGACTATTATTTTTTGCTTTAAAAAAATTGCATACTATTTTTTAAGCATGCAATTTTTTATTTATAATAATTATCTGCTTATTAAATACGCCCCTATTTGAAAGCCTATATCAAATGCAGCTATTGATTCTTTGTTTATAGATATATTTTTTAAAAGTCCGTTTTTATCTATATTGATAGGGAAGTCATAATTAGCATACACTCCTAAAGACATCATGAATTTTCCTTTTGTTTTTATTAAAAAGTCAAGAGAAACTTTAACATAAGGTATATAAAAAGTTTCAAATGAGTCTTTTATATCTCCAAAATCTAAATTGTATCTATTGTAGCTGTATTCATCGCCTTCTTTAGAATATTTTAAAGATAATGGAATTTTTATGCCTCCTCCAACACCTATGGATACAAATCCAATATTAAGTCTTGGAAATAATCCGAATGATATACTGTTGAAATCATAATTTTCTAAAAGTCTTCCGCCATTTACATTATATTTTAATTCATATTTATCTTTATTGTATCCTATATCGAGAAGTAATGCTGTAGACAAAAAATCATCATATCCCCAAAATACACCTGGCTGAAATGAAAAAGATGTTTCAAAATCTCTAAAGTCAGTTGTAAATACTTTGCTTCTGTCAGTTGTAGCACTGCTTGCACCGAAACGCCCTACAAAACCTGCAACAAAATCGGCAGCGTAAATATTATTTAATGGTACTAAAAATGTAATACTCAACAAAAAAACTATTAATTTTTTCATAAAAACCCTCCTCAATAATAATAGTCTCTATTTAGATTTATATTTAAATAATAACCAAATTGAAGTCCTATATCAAAAGCACTTATAGAATCCTTATTTATTATTGTATCATTTATATAGTTATTATATTGAAAATAAAGAGGAAAATCATAATTTGCATATACGCCTACTAATAAATAATTAAATATAGTAAAGTCAATAGATACTTTTATATATGGTATTACAGCTCTTTCAAATATATCGTTTAAATCTCCGAATCTAAATCCATAACGTCTGTATTTATTATATGATTCTAATTTGTAAGAAGCATAAACAGGTATTTTAACTCCTCCTCCCGCTCCTAATGATATGAAGCTGAAATTAAATCTTCCATATCCTCCAATTAAAAAACTTTCAAATTGATAATTTTCTGTAGCTCTTTTACCTTCTATTGTATATTTAAAATCATAAGCATCATGACAGTATCCTAAATCCAAAAGTAGTGATAAAGACATAGATGATGAAAAATCTTTATTAATACCTATTGAAAAAGAAAGTCCGCTGTCAAAATCTCTGAAACTTGACGGAAATATTTTTGATGAATTAGTATTTGCTCCGCTCATGCCAAATTGACTCACAAGACCAATTGCCAAATTAAGAGCATTTAAATTATAGGTAAATGCTAATAGTACGAAAAAACTTGCAAAAAGCAGACTTTTTCTCAAAATATAAACCCCCATTTATAATTTGTACCTATGTATAGTATACTACAAAAAATATATAAAGTCAATTAAATAAAATTATAATAAAAAATATAATGTATATATAATTGTATGTAAATATGAAATTTCTGTACTTTTTTATAATTGCAGCTATTATATTATGTATGTAATTAAAAGTTATTATAATATAAAAAACGCTAATAAGTGTATCTGAAAATACTGATGTATAATTTTTAAAGCAAAATATAGAAAATATTATACCAACAGCATTTGATATTATATATATAATTCGGGTAATCAGTCTGCATTCTTTATCTATCCTAAATAAAAACATGTTTATTATAAATAATGCTTGGAATATAATACAGGCATATAATAAAATATTATAATGATTAAATAAATTGTATTTAAAAGTTATAATTAATGATATTAAAGCAGCACTTACAAATAAGGATAAAGTCCTAGAAATATTTATTGATAATTTTGTGTTAGGCATTTTATTATATAATATAAAAGAGAAATATATTACCGAAGTTGTAATCAAAGTAAATATAGAAAGAAGTATTTTTAGATTTATTAAGTTGTTTTTTAATAGATATTTTATAAGTATTTTTATATCTATTTTGCCATTAAAATATAGTAAAGCAAATACAGTTCCTATTATTAGAAACATAATAAAAAATATAAGAAAACTCCATATAAGAATCTCGGCTATCATAGTATAGAAATCGTATAAATTATTAAGTTTTTTTATATCATATTTTATATATGACAAAGCGGATATAAACAGTATAATAAAGTTTGCTGCTGTTATATGAACTATAAGATTTATAATTGATTTTGTATTCTCTAAAGGATTTAATAATACTTCATATTTTAAATTATATAAATAAATAGCTGTTAAAAATATAAGTATAAATGATATTAATATAGATTTAACATTAATAGGATTTAGTACAAAAAGAAATGTAAATATAAAAAAAGTTAATGGAATTAAAAAAGAGAAAAATATTTTTATGTAAAATATAAAATTCTCACTTAAAACAGTTTCTAGTAATTCTAAATTTGTATCAGAGTTGATTTTTGGAATATTGATGCTGAATATAGAAATAACATATATAGAAG
This sequence comes from uncultured Brachyspira sp., assembly GCF_949287625.1. Lineage (GTDB taxonomy): Bacteria > Spirochaetota > Brachyspiria > Brachyspirales > Brachyspiraceae > Brachyspira. The sequence goes on from NZ_CASEGO010000053.1 coordinate 10,815, forward strand.
ATATTAATAGTATAAAGCTAATGCCTATAACTATATTAAAGTTTCTTATTATATTTTTATAAGCATTAGTATTTATGTTATTTTTATCAATGTTTTCCACTTTATTAAAGCCTTATAGATTATTTTTGTATTTGATGTTTTTATATTATTTTTTATTTTTCTATATAATAAAAATTATCATTAGGTATTTTGCCGCCTATTAATTTCTTATCAAAGTTATACAAAAAATTATAATAGCTATTTAAAGCGAATTTCATTTTTTCTCCTTCATAAAAAACTAGTCCCATTCTGTTTAATCCGTAATATGCCGCTTCAGCATTTATTATCATATTTCTTTCTTTTATAAGGTTTTTCATTTCTTCTTTATTGTTTATAATATAATCAGTAGATTTTTTATATTCATTTAATATTTCTTTTAAAAGCATTTTATTATGATTTATAAAATAATTTTTTGCTATAAGTACAGCCACAGGGTAATTATCAATATATTTTGACATTTCAACAACTATATGCACATCCTTATTTTCAAGCATTGCTGATGATAAAAAAGGCTCTGGAAGTATGGCTATATCAGCATTTTTTGATGCTACTGCTTTTGATAAATCAGGATTGCTTAAAGAATAATTAATATTAACATTTGGAATTTGCTCTTTTGAAATTAAGTACTGAAGCATTAAATCAGGTGCAGCTAATTTAGTACCGCAGTATACGGTATTATTTTTTATATCATTTATAGTTTGTATTTTATTATTTGCAGATACTATAAAGAGTTTTGTTTCAGATATTACAGCTATGACTTTATAATCTAATTGTCTGTTAAAAATTATGGCAGCCATATTAGCTGGTATTGCCGCTATATCAGCTTCTCCTTTAACTATCAATGAAAGCATATTATTTGGGGCATTTACAGTATTTATAGTTATTTTATTATAGTCCTTCATCATTTTTAAACCGCCTATTCCAGTAGGTCCGTTAAGAAGATACATTTTTTGAGAGTAAAGACTGTTTATAAAAATAAAAAGTATTATTAGTATTAATTTAAAATTTTTCATATTATTTTCCTATATCTTATTATCTAATTTATAAATACAATTTTTTTGATACTATATAATCATAAACTTTTTCTGCTACAAAATATCTAAATCCTTTTTTTTCTTTTATTCTATCTCTGATGAGACTTGAGGATATATCTATACGCGGAGCCATTATTACTTTGATATTATATTTATCAATATGTTCTTTATATAGATTTTTATCGTCTTCTCGGTTTACAACAGTTATATCAGATATTTCAGAAATTTTTTGAGGCTCTCTCCATTTATCAAAATCTCTTACAAGATCAGCCCCTATTATAAGACCGATTTTTCCTTCAATATCATAATTTTTATATATATAATTCAATGTGTTTATAGTATATGAAACTCCTTCATTATTAAGCTCATATTCATCTAATAAAAATCTTTCATCATCTTCTATAGAAAGTTTAAGCATATTTAGCCTGTCATTATTTGATACTTTTCCGCTTATGCTTTTATGCGGAGGAATTTTTGCTGGTATAAAAATTACTTTATCATAATTGCAGTTAGTTATAACAGTATCAGCTAGTATTAAATGTCCAATATGAGGAGGGTCAAAAGTTCCTCCAAGAATAGCAATTTTCATAATATATAAAACCTAGAATTTTTTTGACTTATTTTAATATTTAGAGAAATAATTTGCAATAATATTATATAAAAAAGCATACAGTTTTAAAAAATATATTATTTTGCAGTAATTAGTTAAAATATCTATTGTTTTTACAAATATTATAATATTAAAAACTTAATTATATTTTTATATATAAATGTTTTGAGATTATTAAGAGTTTGCTTATTTCTTGTCAAATGTGTATATATAAAAATATATATTATATTTTCACTTAATATTTGTTATTTTGTAAAAAATATACAAATAAAATTATTGTGAAAAAAACAACAAAATAAAATTGTTTACGTATAATAAAAAATATAATTTTAGTATTTGTTCTAATAAAGTTTCTGTAAATAGTATTTTTTGTGTTCTTTTTATTTTTATTTATGATGTTAAAGTACTATTATTAACAGTAATTTTATTTTATTGAACCATAAAGTAAATTTAATAATAAAATAAATAAAAAAAAAATTGACATAAAATAAAAAATGATATATTATTACATTGCTTGGAGGTAGATGAGGCCCGGTGGTCTCCGCGCTCTTCAAAAGCGTTGGACGCTATAGCAGCGTTGGCAGGTTCAACTCCTGCCTCTTCCGATAAATAGGCAATTGTAAAAAGTATAGTATGATTAAATTACTACTAATAATGAAAAATAGTCTCTTATCTTGAAGTATATTTTATTTTTTAATATTAAAAAGAGAGGGACTAATAATGAACAATAAATTCAACTTAGTACAAACCAATACCGTATTAGAACATGATTCTATAAAACCATATTACGAAATTCTTTCACGTCCAATTATAGCAGATATTATACGCGATACTTTAGAGAAACTAAGAATAGAAATAAAAAATAATCCCAATTTTTCTCCTTCTAAAGATGATATAATAAAACTTTGTGAGAAAAAAATAAAACAGAAATCTAATCTCCCAATAAAAAGAGTAATTAATGCTACAGGTACAATTATGCATACCAATTTGGGACGTTCTCCTATAGATGCGGAAGTTTGGGATAAAGTTAAACCGTTAAATACATGCAGCAATAATCTTGAATATAACATTAATAATGAAGGCAGAGGAATAAGAGGTGAGTTTTTATATTCGCTTTTAGCAAAATTAACTGGTGCCGAAGATGCTTTAGTTGTTAATAATAATGCAGCAGCTGTATTTTTAATATTAAAAACTTTGGCTGCGGATAAAGAAGTTATAGTTTCAAGGGGAGAGCAGGTTCAGATAGGCGGAGGTTTTAGAATACCAGACATATTAAGAGAGGCTGGAGCTAAACTTGTAGAAATAGGAACAACTAATATAGTAACTATAAAAGATTATGAAGAAGCTGTTACAGAAAATACTGCTATGATACTTAAAGTACATGCATCAAATTTCAAAATACGAGGATTTGTTAAGCATCCATCATTTAAAAAGATAAGAGACGCTATACCAAATAATATACCATTAGTTTATGATGAAGGTGCTGGAATATTTGATGAAAGTATGAGTGAGGAAGAACATGTAAAATCAGCTTTAAGAAGCGGAGTTGATTTGGTATGTTTTTCAGGCGATAAAATGTTTTCAAGTGTGCAGGCAGGTATTATAGTAGGCAAGAAAGAATATATAGAGAGAATATACAAACACCCTTTAATGAGGGCTTTCAGATGCGGAAAAACTGTACTTTCTATATTAGAAAAAAGCGTTATAAAAAGACTTAACAGCGAAACTCAGTTCAAAGGATATTGTGAAACCTTATTGTCAATCAAACCTGAAATCATAAAACAAAAAGCTTTAAAAATTATAGAAAATATTGAAGGCTTTGAAGTTATTGAAGAATTGGTTGAAACAGGCGGCGGAGCTATGGCTGATACTTTTTATCCGTCTTATGCTCTAAGTTTCAAGCCTAAGGACATAAAATCTGTCATAAAGTTTATGCATAATTTAGATGTGCCTATTATACCGAAAGTTAAGAAAGATTCGGTGCTTATATATGTTATAACCATAAAAGATGAAGATATAGATTATCTAAGAGAGGTTTTAATAAAAATAAAGAATGCTAATTTTTTAGCAATGTAATATTGAATGTGAAAATATTATAAGAATGAGTTTTTATCATAGCAATATAATGCTAAATATAAAAATTGTGTGTAGTATATTTATTTACTATACAGTAAATAGTGAACAATTTTTATTAGCAGCAATAAAAAAATGAGCTGAGCCAGTCATACAATGGCACAGATGTGTGAATGAATTTATTTATTCACTCCCTTAAGGCGAGGCGAATGCAGCAATGAACAAGTGAGCCGAGCTTTTCAATACTTTAGTATTGATGAATTTTTAACAGCAATAATAGGAGTTTTCATAGTATGAACAGAATTATAGGGACAGCAGGGCATGTTGACCATGGTAAATCGGAATTAATCAAAGCATTAACAGGTATCGCTATGATGCGTTTGCCTGAAGAGAAAAAAAGAGAGATGACTATTGATTTGGGCTTTGGTTTTTTCAAGCCTAATGATGATATTACCATTGGTGTGATAGATGTACCAGGTCATGAAAGGTTTATAAGAAACATGGTCGCCGGCATGTGGAGTTTGGATTTGGTTATGCTTGTTGTTTGTGCTAGTGAAGGCTGGATGAATATGACAGAAGAGCATGCGAAAGTAGCTTTGTCTCTTGGTATAAGAAATGTTATATGCGTAATGAATAAAATTGATTTGGTTAATGAAGAGAAATTAAAAGAAAGCGAAGAGGATATTAAAAAGAATTTGTACAGAATATTTAATAAGGATATAGAAATAGTAAAAGTTTCTGCCTTAAATGGTACTAATATAGATTTATTAAAAGAAAGAGTTACAGATATATTAATTAATGAAAAATATGAAGAAGATATAAAAACACATATTTATGTTGATAGGGTTTTTTCTATAAAAGGTGCTGGTCTTACTATTACGGGAAGTATTAAAGGAGGCAGCATAAAAAGAGATGATACTTTAATACATTATCCTACAAAAAAAGAAGTTTCTATAAGAAATATTCAGTCCTATCATGAGGACAGAGAAATAGTATATGCAACATCCCGTATAGCTATAAATTTAAAAAATATAAAAAAAGAAGAGATTAGAAGAGGGCATCTTTTATGCGATAAAGATGAAACAGTATTTTTAACAGATGAGATAATATTAGAATTAGTCCATAACAGCGATGTAGAATATCTAAAAAAGATAAAAAATGCAGAGTTTGCTATAGGTACTGAATGTGCAGTGGCTCAGATAATACCTATGTATAAGAGGGCTGTTTATAATGATTCGGATAAAAAGATAAAAACGGATGTTGATATTAGGGAAATAGATGATAGGTTTATAAGATTAAAATTTGATGAGCCTATATCAGTATTTTGGAAGGAAAGAGGTATATTAATAAGTCATGGCGGAAGCAATATAATAGGTACAGGAGATGTATTTTGGGGCAGCAAAACAACACCTCAGATTAGAAAAGGTATAATGGATAATGCACATGACTTTTTGGGGAAAGTAAAAAGAGATAGATATACAGATTTGGTTATATCAGTAAATGGATATTCTATTGCTTTAGGAAAACTTCCAGACTATGCGGTAAATATTTCAAATTATTTTGTAAAAAAAGATTATTTAAATAATCTTCTTGAAGAGTCAAAAAAATTAATAGATTCCAAAAAAGATGGTTTTTCTTTTGAAGATATAAGAAATCATCTTAATATAGATAATGCCTTTACAAAACCTTTTATAGATTATTTAGTTCAAAATAAAATCATAATGCCTTTTAATAATATATACAAGAAATATAGTCAAAGTATTGATTTAACTAATTCTCAGAAATTATTATTAGATAAGTTAAAGAAAGAAGATTTAAACGGATTAGATGAGAAGGCTATAAAGGCATTTCCTAATGGAATGAAAGATATAAAAGTATTATCCGCCTCTAAGCAGGCTATGTATCTTGAAGAAGGCATATATTATCATATAGATGTATACAATAGAGTAAAAAATTTAATAATGAAAAATTCTAAGCCTAAAGATATTATAACAATAGCTTTTGTTAAAGAAAAAACAGGTCTTTCAAGAAAATATGTAATACCGCTTTTAAATGCTTTGGAGAGAGAAAAACTTCTAAAGCGTCAGGGTAATGATAGGGTGGTAATTTAATATATGGTCAAAAATCAAAGAGCTTTGCATAGCAGTTATTAGAAATAACTAAAATTTGAGAAACTATATTTGTTTGTGTATATTATGAATGTAAGCAGATATGGAGAATTAGAAAGTGTATTAAAATCTATAAAAAAATCTTATTTTGTTTTTGCTGATTGTTTAGAGAGTTTGGGAGAATGCTTAAAAAATAATGAAAAAATATAAGAGATAAAGATTTTGATAAGTTCTATATAAATAATTAGATTTGATACATACGGTAAAACATAAACAAACTATTAAATATTGCAATTTTGAATCTGCTATAAAAAATATATATGGGATTTATATAATTATATTTTGTATGATTTGAAAGAATTTTTGAAATTATTGATATAATAAGTTTATATAATTTGACAAAATATATTTTTAATGATATAATATATAAAAGAGTGGTTTAACTCTAAACTCTAAACTCTAAACTCTAAACTCTAAACTCTAAACTCTAAACTCTAAACTCTAAACTCTAAACTCTAAACTCTAAACTCTAAACTCTAA